>JASIJW010000562.1:0-3471 GCA_030050035.1 Acidobacteriaceae bacterium
GCTGCCCGGAATCACTGTGGCTGGCGCCTGCGCTACGGCCACGCACGGCTCGGGACTGCACAATGGCAACCTGGCGACCGCGGTTGCGGCACTCGAGATCATGAGAGCGGACGGCGAGGTCGTGCATCTCTCGCGCGAGCAGCATGGCGACGATTTCGCGGGCGCTGTTGTTGGCCTGGGCGCGGTGGGCGTGGTCACGCGAACGACGCTCGATGTGCAGCCAACGTACAAAGTGGCGCAGTCGGTGTATCAGAATCTTTCGTTCGATGAGCTGGGCCGGCACTTCAGCGAAATTTTCTCGAGCGGCTACAGCGTGAGCGTCTTCACGAACTGGCTGGAGCGCAACGCCGAGCAGGTGTGGGTGAAACGGCGGCTTGCGCCCGGAGACAAAAACGAGTGGGCTCCGGAGCTGTTCGGGGCGAGGCTGGCGACCAGGAAGATGCATCCGCTGCCTGGACACTCGACCGAAAGCTGCACCGATCAGCTCGGTGTACCTGGGCCATGGTATGACCGGCTGCCGCACTTTCGCATCGGGCAGACGCCTTCGAGCGGGCAGGAGTTGCAGAGCGAGTACTTTGTGCCCTGCGATCGCGGCTTTGAGGCCGTTCTAGCCGTCGAAAAGCTGCGCGAGCATATTGCGCCGCATCTGTTCATCACCGAGCTGCGGACGATTGCTCCCGATCATCTGTGGATGAGCATGGCATACGAACGGCCGTCACTGGCGATTCACTTTACCTGGAAGCCGGAATGGCCTGCAGTGCGCGCGGTTCTGCCGATGATCGAGGCCCAGCTTGCGCCGTTTGCGCCGCGGCCGCACTGGGGCAAGCTGTTCACGCTGCCGGCTGTGCAGCTTGATCCGCATTATCCGCGCGTAGTGGATTTCCGGGCGATCCTCAAGCGGTATGACCTGCAGGGGAAGTTCCGCAACCGGTTTGTTGAGTCGAATCTTTTCCTGCACCCATCTCCACAGTCCACTCTTTAGACCAATGTTGCCTGGGCTGCTTCGCGGATAATGTCTGCGACCTTGTCAGGCGCAGTCAGTAGCGGCGTGTGGTCGACAGCAAATGACCGGATCGTCGCTTTCATGCGCTCCGCCATAAAACGCTGCGTCTTCGGATTGATCATTCGATCTTCTTCCGCAAGCAAATACCATGCAGGTTTTGTTTTCCAGGCAGGCGAATCAACCGGCTCCTGAATGCTGTTCACCGAAATTGGCCGTTGCACGGAACGGCACAGCGCGATTTGCTCAGCTGTCGCATTCTGCGCGAAAGCTTCTGCGAAGCTCTCATCGGGCATCCAGATAAAGCCATCCGCATCCGGCGCGAGCTTAGGCGCTTTCGGATGAGACTCGTCGCGATAGAAAACGTCCGCAACTGTTTCGGCCTCTCCCGGAGCGAGAGCCGCAACATACACCAGCGCCTTCACGCGCTCGTCGTTTGCAGTTCCCACTACGGCGCCGGCGTATGCGTGTCCAGCAACAATCACGGGCCCCTGGGTGCGGGCGATTGTCCGTCGAAGCGCCGCTGCGTCCTCGCTTAGGGAGGTGAGTGGAATCGGCGCAGCTATAACGTTCAGACCTTCTCTCTGCAATCGGCGAATGACCGGTTCCCAGCTTGATCCATCGGCCCATGCGCCGTGGATTAGAACGATGGCAGCATTCTTGAATGCTGACATGATGTTCCTCCTCTTCTCGTGCTTCGTGAAATCCACGTGAAGTGTGATCGGCTGCGAAATCAGCCGAAGAAGCTTACGATTTTCTGCGCGATGATGTCGCAGGAATCTTCCAGTGCGAAGTGGCCAGTGTCGAGCAGATGCAGCTCCGCCTTTGGAATATCGCGCAGATACGCCTGAGCGCCTTCGACCGTAAAGAAAGGATCGTTCCTGCCCCAGACGATCAACGTTTTCGGCTGCTTGTTGCGGAAAAACGTATGCCAGTCGTCATAGTGCGGCAGATTCGCCTGGTAGTTGTGCAGTAGATTCAACTGGATGGCGTCGTTGCCGGAACGATCCAGAAAGTGCTGATCGAGGGTATAGGCGTCCGGACTGATACGGCTCACGTCCTTCACGCCATGCGTGTATTGGAAAACCGTTGTCTGGAGGGTTAACAACGCACGCACAGGCGCTTCTGTCTCTGCCGTTCGATTTGCCCAGAACGGCTTCATCGGATCGAAGGCTCCGCCAATGCCTTCGGCGTAGGCGTTTCCATTCTGGACGATGATGCCTTCGATCGCATCCTGATGTTTGAAGGCGATGCGATACCCGATGGGTGCGCCATAGTCCTGTACGTAGATGCTAAATTTTTTCAAGTGCAGAACGTTGAACAGAAGATCTTCGACGTAAGCCGCCTCGTTATCGAAGGTGTATTCGAACTCGTTCACACGAGGCGCGTCGCTGTAGCCAAAGCCAATGTAATCCGGCGCAACGACATGAAACTTGTCCGCGAGCTGCGGGATCAGGTCGCGAAACATATGCGATGAGCTAGGGAAACCGTGCAGCAGCACGATTGTTGGGGATTCCTTGGAACCTGCCTCACGGTAGAACATCTTGAGGCCGCGAACTGTGGCGTATTGAAACGTGGTCATGTCTCTCTCCTTCTGAAGCGAGCATTGGGGCGACCGGTCCGCCGACAAAATGAGATTATTCAACACCGCTAAAAATGTCAATAACGGTGTTACGATTTCTGTGAATTATTTTGAAGAAGGGATTACATGCGTACTTCTACTCAAGAGCCCAGCGAATGGATTGATGGTTTTCTCTTCGTCGCAAACAGGCCTATTCTCGATTTTTTGAACACCCGACCGGTGCTGGCGCAGGGGCCAATGGAGCTTCTTCCTGACGTTCAAGCGCTTGAGCGGTGGTTAATCGCTTCAGGAGTCGTGAGTTCCGCAAAAGCGAAGAGTTTGATACGAAGCTGGCGGCACTCGCCGGAAGCCGCCGTTTTTCTTAAGGATCTGATCGCATTCCGGGAACGGCTGCGAGATGCCGTTCTGCATATTGAAGCAGGTTTGGCTCCTCCAGAGGAATTCATCCGGGAGTTAAATGCGGGTCTACTCCAGCATCCGCCGATAACGACACTTCACGCACGTAAGGGACAGATTGTGCGAGAGCCGCTCTTCGACCCAGAGCAACCGGCAGATCTGTGGGCGCCGATCCTCGATGGGGCCGCAGACTTGTTGAGCGAACCGGAGAGCCACCGCATTCGCCAATGCGAAGCGTGCGTCGTTCACTTTTTTGATACCAGCAAGAAGGGTTCACGCCGCTGGTGCAGTATGAATATCTGCGGCAATAAGCTTAAGGTTGCTGCGTATCAACAGAGGAAGCGCGATAGCACCTCAGCATAAATTACTGCCGGCGGCCGCTTGTTCCCACCGTGCGCCGTTCGCGCCGCAGCCGCACTGGACGAGGTGCTTGAGGAGCTGGAGCGGGCGTAATCGCTTCACTGCTAAAACGCGGCCGCAGATCCTTCGCTCT
>JASIJW010000563.1:0-7293 GCA_030050035.1 Acidobacteriaceae bacterium
CTATGTTGACCTGCCTGATTTCCCTCGGGGGCATGAACCTCCGCCTGTGTTCTTGCTATGAGATGCCGGGTTATGTCGTTCCAGCTTGTTCTGTACAGAACTTCCCCGACAGGTGCTATCGGAGCGCGACTGGGCATGCAATCGCGTGCGCAGTGGAAAGAGCCGGGCCGCGGAACAAAGCAGGCTCCTCTAGAAAAATAGCCAAGAAAATAGCCTGGGCCTCTGTGCCTGCGCTGCCACCGCGCCGCTGCGGCCGCGCCAGGTGTGGACTAAGCGCGCCACAGCCGCGCATCCTACGGCAGTGATGGCGAATAATGACGGCCGCCTCCGCTAACCCGGTTCCTGCTCCGGTTCCCGCGCGGCGCCGAACCGTCACTCCGCCGCACTTCTTTGCTGACCTGTACAACTTCAAATGGTCCTTGCTCCAACTGGAGCTGCCGCTGGTAAGCACGGGCCCCGTTGCCCTTTGCCTGTTCGCCGGGGTTCTGGCCGGCCATCCCGCCGCAGGACTGGTGGCCGGCGGCGGCGCTTTCACGGTCGGCTTCGGCGCCAATCAGCGCATCAGCGACTCGCGGCTGATTCCCATGCTCTCGGCGGTGCTGGGCGTGGCTGTGGGCACGATGGTGGGCACTGTGGCCGGATATAGCAGCTACTCGCTTGTCCTTGCTACTGCGGTTTCGGGGTTTTGGTACGGCTTGCTTACCGCGCGCAACACAGGGGTGTCGTGGGTAGCGCAGCAATCGACTATCGCCCTGCTGGTCGCCTCGGCCTTCCCCAACGGCCCGGTTCCGGCATTGATCCGCGCCGGATTGCTTGCCGCCGGCGGCATTGTCCAGCTGATCGTCATCACCGAGGCGCTTTCGCTGCTGCGCAACCTGCCACGCGATGCGCTGGCCATCCCCACCTCGATCTACCAAACCGTCAACGAGCAGCATCGCGAGCTGGTGCGCCGGTTGCGCCACTTTCCTAAGTCACTGCCAGCCCTCTCGCGCAAGCGCGCATTCTTCTATGCGTTGCGCCTGGCTGTGACCGTAGCTGCGGCGACGGAGGTTTACCGGCATCTCGGCATCCGGTCCGGCTACTGGATTCCGATGACGGCGTTGCTCGTGGCAAAGCCTGCGTTTTATGAAACCGTCTCCCGCGCCGCTGCGCGTGTGGTTGGAACTCTGGCCGGCGCGTACGTGGGCAGCCTGCTCATCATGCATCTTGTCCCGGAGCCGGAGATCCTGGCCGGCGTCACTGCGGCCTTCGCTTTCCTCAGCTACGCCACCAATGCAGTGAATTACGGCCTGTTCTCCGCCTGCATCACGGGCTACATCGTCTTCCTGCTCTCTCTCAACGAGATACCTAGCCCGTTGATGGCCGAGCGCCGCTTCTGGTGCACCGCCCTGGGCGCGGCCATCGCAGTCCTCATTCATCTCTACGCGCTGCATCTCCTTCGGACGAGAACCCGGCCCCGCAAAAGTCCTCGCAGACGCTAAGTATGCGAAGAACTTTCTTCCGGGCTGAAAGTCCGCACCATTTGGTTAAATCAGACCGACTCCGCAAACCTCTGGCTGAGGCAACGAAGCAGTCCCGCGGAGAATCCGCTTTATGCAGAATCGGCATTGGAGCGGCGCATAGCCCTCCGGCCATCGGTCACTCTCAAGAATCCAAAATTGGGCTCGGCATCTGCGGACCATACACATTCATAACTGGTGCTGAGCAAGTTGCTATTCGAGGAGGACTGCCATGGATCTCACCCGTTTCCGTTTCAGCCAGATTGCCACGAGTCTTGGATTCTCTCCGGGGTTGATGCGCCCCACAAACGCCCGCGTGGACGCTGAAACGAGTGCGGGAATCGCCACAGGCAGTGCCATACCCGCGGGAAGCCCCATTGCCGCGGGCAGCGCGGTCACCGCTACAGCCGGTCCGGGCAACAGACCGCCGATGGAGCCCGAAATCCTGCGATTTTCCGGTTACGGCTGGATGCCGAACAATCCTCGCCTTCCGGTACTCGTCTACCGCAATGCGCTGCGCCTCCACAGCACCGACCCCGCCGCGCAGTTTGAGGCGCTGTTTGCCCGCAACGGCTGGCCCCCGCAGTGGCGGAACGGCGTGTACAGCTTTCACCACTATCACTCCACGGCTCACGAGGTGATGGGCGTCGCCGCGGGCGAGGCGGAACTGCTGCTGGGCGGAGAACAGGGGACGGTAGTCGCAGTCCGGTCGGGCGACGTGGTGCTGTTGCCCATCGGCACCGGCCACTGCCGCATCTCGGCCAGCCGCGACTTCCTGGTCGTGGGCGCTTATCCTCCTGATCAGCATTGGGATATCTGCCGCTCCGCCCCCAGCCCCGACGCCGAGCGCCGCATGCGCAGCCTGGCGTTTCCCAAAAGCGACCCGGTCTACGGCGTAGCCGGACCCATGCTAGACCTTTGGAGCTGAGCGCAGAGGGGTTACCGGCCTTTCTGTCAAAACTGCAAGGAACAGGGGCGCGGCACTGCTACTGTTCACTGGCGAGCGACAACTGACCGCTGTTCTTCAAACCCGCCAAAGCCGGTTGAGCTATCATTGCGTCTAATGGATAGCGGCCCTCGATGGCCCTCCACGGTGGTGTGCGTGTCTCGATTTTTTCAGCGTTTTGTCTTCGTGCTCTCGGTGACGATCTTCGCCGCCCTGGGCTGTGGTTTTGTTCTCGGTGAGTTTGGCTGGTTCGGCGTGCACGCCGGCGGCGAACAGGATGGCGCGTATCAGGAGATGCGCGTCTACGCCGAGGTCCTCAAGAAGATCCAGACCGATTACGTTACCCAGCCGAACATCGGCGACGTGACCAATGGCGCCCTGCACGGGCTGCTTGAGTCGCTTGACGCCGACTCAAGCTACCTGACGCCGACCGAGTACAAGATCTATAAGGAACGGCCCGCCAGCGGCAATGCACAGATCGGCGTGACCGTCTCCAAGCGCTACGGCTACGCCACCATCGTGAACGTGGTGCCAGGGTCGCCTGCCGACCAGGACCACCTCGCCGACGGCGACGTGATCGAGTCCATCGGCAGCCAGTCCACGCGGGAGCTTTCGCTGGCCGTCATCCGCCTGATGCTGGAAGGCAAACCGGGCTCAACCGTCGAAGTTTCTGTCGTCCGGCCTTTCAAGCCAGACCCCGACAAGCTCACCATGACCCGCACGGAGGCCGCCATACCGCCCGTGGCTGAGCAGGAGTATGAAAACTCGACCATTCTCTACCTCAAGCCCGGCGAGCTGACTGAGGCGCGCATCAACGAGATGGCCGCGCATATCAAGGCCGCCGGCAAGACCGAGAAGATCCTCCTCGACCTCCGCGACACCTCGGGCAGTGACGAACAACAGGGCCTGCGGCTGGCCAACCTGTTTATCAAGCAGGGCACGCTGGCTATGCTGGTAGGCCAGAAGTTTTCCGAGCAGACCTTCACCGCCGACGCGGCCAAGTGCGTGACTGATGCCCCGGTGGTTGTGCTGGTGAACCGCGGCACCTACGGCGCGGCCGAGCTGGCTGCCGGAGCCATTGAAGACGCCAAGCGCGGCGATGTGGTCGGCGAGCGCACCTTCGGCGAGGGCTCCGTGCAAAAGACGATGGAGCTGCCCGACGGCGCGGCACTGCTGCTAACCGTTGCCAAGTACGAGACGCCGAGCGGCAATAAGATCCAGGACAATGCTGTGAACCCGACCGTGGCCGTAACCGAGCCCAGCGATGACGGGTTCCAGGCTCCGGCACAGAAGGGCGATGAGATTCTCGACAAGGGCCTGGAAGTGCTGAAGGCGAAGAGTTAACCCCAGAAGCTTCTCATTTTTCTAAAATTGGCGCGCGTTCCCGCTCTTGCACGGCAAGATTCTCGGACGCGCGCCAATTCGTTTGCTCAAATCTTTCTGGTGTTAGCCTTGAAGCAGGCATTTCTCCCTTCCCGGACAACGAGAATCGCACGATAATCGGGCCGAATCGGACGAGATTTACGGCGAGATTTGCTGTGAGATTTGCTGTGAGGCTCGAATCCCTTGCCAGCGACCAGTGAAAAACGATTGGAACCGCGCGCGAGGCGAACGCCTGCTCCGGCGAAACGAACGCCCGTTCCGCCCGTCCAGCCCAAACGCCGGCGCAAGCTTGCCGGTCGCGCAGCGTTTATCGCGCTGCTGACGCTGGCCGTCGTTACCGGCTCGCTTGCTGGCCTCATGCTGGTCTACTCCGTCGATCTGCCGCAAATCAACGAGCTCGAGAATTACCGGCCCTCCACCGTCACCGATCTCTATGACCGCAATGGCCGGCTCATCGGCTCGTTCGCGCTCGAGCGGCGCGAGATTGTGGGCTACGACGGATTCGCCCCGGTGCTGCGCCAGGCCGTGATTTCGATCGAAGACAAGAACTTCGAGTCGCACTGGGGCATCAACGTTTTCCGCGTAGCCGGCGCAGCTTTGCACGACATCCGCAGCAAGGGCCGCGCGCAGGGCGCGTCAACACTGACAATGCAGTTGGCTCGCAATCTTTTCCTCAGCTCTGACCGCACGGCGCGCCGAAAAATTCAGGAGGCGTATCTTGCCATCCAGATCGAGCGCGCTTTCACCAAGGAGCAGATCTTCACCCTGTACGGCAACCAGATTTATCTTGGCAGCGGCATGTACGGGTTCGAGGCCGCGAGCGAGTATTACTTTTCGAAGCACGCCAAGGATCTCACGCTGACTGAAGCCGCTCTGCTGGCCGGACTGCCGAAGGGGCCTGTGGCATATTCGCCCATTCTCAACCCCGAGCGCGCCCTCAAGCGCCGCAACCTGGTCATCAGCGAGATGGAGTCTGACGGCGCAATCACGCACACCGAGGCTGCGGCAGCGCGTGAAATGCCGCTCGGCCTGCACATCGCCGAACCTGAGGGTTCGGTTGCGCCGTGGTTCCAGGACGAGGTGCGGCACGAGCTCGATAAGCGCTTCGGCAATGATGAGGTGCACGAATCGGGATTGCGCATTGACACCACGCTCGATCTCGACTTGCAGCAGACAGCCAACCGCGCCGTGGCCGACGGCTTGGCCGCGGAGGAACGTCGCCACGGATGGAAGGGGCCTCGTGAAAACGAGCTCGCCGCCGGCGAATCGCTGGCCGCGTACCGGCATCCCGACTGGGCGGTGAAGTCCGCGCCCGGCAACTATGTTCACGCACTTGTCACGCGCGTTCTCCCGCTCGAAATCGACGCGCGCATCGGGCCGCCCGACCAGCCGGATTCGCAAATTGTTCTGTTCAGCGAAGACTGGCAGTGGACCGGCCAGCACCACGCCGATGCGCTGGTAAAGACTGGCGATGTGATCTACGTTCATCTCTCCGATGCCATGGACGGTCATGCCCGCCGCGCAACGCTTGAACAGGATTCGGGCGTGGAGGGCGCGCTGATGGCCATCGACAACACCAGCGGCGACGTGTTGGCCATGGTGGGCGGGCGCGACTACGCGCTGAGCGTCTTCAATCGCGCAACGCAGGCTCGGCGGCAGGTGGGCTCGAGCTTCAAGCCGTACGTCTACACCGCCGCCGTCGAGGCCGGCACGAAGCCCACCGATATCATCATCGACGGTCCAACGCGCTTCGGCAATTACGTGCCGCACGACTTCGAGAACAACTACAAGGGAGCGATGACGATCACCAGCGCCTTCGCCGAATCGCGCAATATTCCGGCGCTCAAGCTCGCGGCGCGCGTGGGCATCCGCAACGTCATCGATGTAGCCCACCGCTTCGGCGTCACCACGACGATTCCAGCCTATCTTCCCATTGCGCTCGGCGCAGTCGAGATCTCGCTCGACGAGCAGGTAGCCTCGTACGCGGTGTTTCCCAACGACGGCATCCGCGTGGCGCCGCGGCTGATCCGCAAGGTGACCGACGCCGACGGCATCGTGCTTTGGGAAGACAAGCCGAACGTCGATGAAGTCATCAGCCAGCAGACCGCGCAGACGATGATGACGCTGCTTGAAGGCGTGACGCAGCACGGCACTGGCGCCGCGGCTGCCGAGTTGCATCACCCGCTGGGAGGCAAGACCGGCACGACAAGCGATTTCACTGATGCGTGGTTCCTGGGATTTTCGCCCTCGGTCACTTGCGGCGTGTGGGTGGGTTACGACAGTCGACAGTCGCTCGGCGATAAAGAGACTGGCGCCGTGGCCGCGTTGCCGATCTGGATGACTTTCATGAAAGCTGCGATTGCGGGCAAGGATGATGAGCAGTTTCCGGCGGACCAGGAAAACCCACA
The DNA here is from genome assembly GCA_030050035.1 of Acidobacteriaceae bacterium. Classification (GTDB taxonomy): domain Bacteria; phylum Acidobacteriota; class Terriglobia; order Terriglobales; family Acidobacteriaceae; genus Telmatobacter. The sequence goes on from JASIJW010000563.1 coordinate 6,237, forward strand.
AATGCGCCGTGCCCCATCCTTGCGCCTTATTTCTGGCGCGAGGGTGGGAAAGCAATGAAGCTCGCTCGGGGGAGTGCATCGGTCTCCCGCCCTTTCCGCACAAAGCGCGGAAAGGACGGGGCACGGGGATCCTGATCCGTTGTCGGGTTACCTCGCCAGCCGGAAGTACCGCTTCGCGCGCGCTACGTCGCTGAAGATCTGCTCCTTCAGCGCCTCGGTCTTGGGAAACTTCATTTCATCGCGCAGGCGCAACAGGAACTCGAGCTTGAGCGGCGTCGTTTCATCCAAATCGACCGGTTCGAAATTCAAAATGTATGACTCCATTGCAAAGGATGGCTCGCCGAAAGTGGGGCGAGTGCCCACATTGGAAACGGACTGAAACGGACGTCCTGCAATCGTAAGGCGCGTAATGTAGACGCCGTTGCCAGGCACAAGGTTTTCCGTCGGCGCAAGGTTCACCGTAGGCACAAGCAGCCGCGTGCCGATGCCGCGGCCTCGCGCGGGCGTGGAGAAGACCGCGAACGGGCGGCCCAGCATCCAGCGGGCGCGGCGGATGTCTCCTTTGGCAATGAGCGAGCGAACAGCCGAGCTCGAAACCTCGAGCCCGTGCACGCGCACCGCGTTGTGAACCGAGACGGTGAAACCGAACTCGCGGCCGAACTCGGCCAGTTCCTTTACGCCGGCTGCGGCGCGATGCCCGAAGCGGAAGCTCTGCCCCTCGTGCATGCCACGGACCCGCAGCTTTTCAACCAGGATGCTGCGGGTGAAGTCGCGCGCGGAAACCCGCGCCAGCGCCGCATCGAAGTGCAGCACGAGGATCGCATCCACGCCGGTCATCGCCAGCAACCTCATGCGCTCTGCAAGCGGCGTGATGAGGCGCGGCGCGGTAGCTGGGCGCAGGAACTGCTCAGGGTGGGGATTGAACGTGATGGCGAGCGACCGTATTCCGCTCAAGCGCGCATCGGCCGCGGCAGCCGAAAGGATTTCCCGATGACCGCGATGCACGCCATCAAAGACCCCGATGGCGGCAACCGTCGGCCCGAAATCCGCCGGAATT
>JASIJW010000564.1:0-3986 GCA_030050035.1 Acidobacteriaceae bacterium
GTCCGCCACTCCGCAAGGCTGGTAGTAGTTTGGCGCAGTTGGTTCTCCGCAGAGCTCCTGGAGAAGTTGATCGAAGGGAACGTGCTGCGTTGACGCATCGGGAATGGGCACGGATGACAGGGGCGGCTGGGAGTCCGGGGTAAGGAGCGTGTTCAGCTCGCTATAGAAATGCTGCGATGGCAAGGACGCCCTCAGAATGCGCTGTGAGGCGTCATTCAACAGACGCAACATACAGGCTTCCGTGCTGAACTGGCTGACGTGATTGATGTCGCAATTCTCATCTGAGATGTAGTTGTTGAAGGCTTCCTCTGCCTCCTGGTCTTTGGCCGCCTGTTCTTCTTTATCCTTGGTTCTCTGTTCGACCAAGGCGTTTGTGACGGCATTGGCGAGTTCGGCGTCCTTCTCCTGTCTACATGCGGATCCGTTGGGATCTTTCTCGCATGGGTCGACCTTTTTGGGTAGTGCTTTATTCGGTGGAACACCGTTCAATGCATAGTTTTGTTCCAGCTGCGGGGGTGGCGGAGGGGGCGCGGCTTGCGCAGCAGCGGCAGGCGCTGGAATTGCAGTCACCGCAGCGAGAGAGCTAGCGGCCCCAAGAATGGTGTTGAGATCCCCAACGGTTGTCGAGGCAATATCTATGAGCGGCGAGGCCGAGCCGGGGCCGGGATCGAGCGTATATAGCTCGTAGTCGTTTCCGTTTTCAATCTTCACGGTGACCACCGCGCCAGGGTACATCTGCAGTGGCGGCGGGACGACGAAGGAATTGCGGTCCAGCCTGAGCTCGCAGTCGTGGTTGGTTTTGATGAAGGAACAACGCGTTTGTGCAAGGACAGGCTGGATCAACAGGGTGGATAGCGCAAGGCAGAAGATATTCAGGCCGCGGTTACGGCCTTTCGGGCAGTGAAGCATTCTTCGTTCTCCTCAACAAGATGAAGGATTCCGCTCGTCGGCTGAAGCGGGATTGCGGCGTGAAGCGATAGACAGGATGAGCCGGTTACCTTTTTAGCGAAAAAGCGAGCGAGAGTGGGACATGAGGGCGATCCCAGTGCTCATTTAGTTACCTCGCTCAGGGTGGTGGAGGCGGTGCGAGAATGGGCGGAAATGTGGAAAAGAGGATGGGCGGAGAGCGGGTGGGTTAGCAGTTTTTATCGTGCACCGGGTGCATTCGGGCTTATGATGTTGCCTTAAATCAGAACCGGCGCATCGCCCTCTCCCTCTGGTTTCCAGCGTCACTTCTGGGCATGCGACTTCCCTTGGGCCGCGTTCCGGACGGGCCACCCCTCGAGCAATTCAAACAACATCTAGCACATAGGAGTTGTCTATGAAGAGGCAGTACTCGATCAGGATCGGGTCATCGATCAAATTCGTGGCGGTGCCATTGCTGAGCGCCGGGATCTTTCTCGGTTCTGTGAGTGCCGTTGCCGAAAATCCAATACCATTCAAAGCGATGATGCAGCCGGCCGGCGCGCAGACCGCCGTGCCGCCCAAGCCTCAATCGGGCCAGCAGGTTCAACCAGGGCCGATATCGAATGCAGGAAAAGCCGAGATCGGCGCCGGCTTTTTCTTGCTTGCTGCCGGTGTCGCCACCCTTACTGTAACTGTGGCTTTGGACTCCTCCGGTTTTTTCAAGTCGTCGGGAGGCAAGATAGCTGCCGGGTATGGTGCAGGCGCAGGTGCTACGGTGGCCGGTGTCACCTTAATTACATTGGGTTTTCACAAGCACAAGGCCAGATAACGCACCCGGTCCTTGCGGTGATTGCCTACAATTGTGTGCACTGACGGAAATTACCCAAGGAGCGAGGGAAAATGGCGCAAAACGTGCGGCTGGTTGGTGGGCTGGCAGCAGTTGTGTTGATGATGGCGGGGTGGGCGACTGCGGGAGCGCAGGAGCCCGGAACGACGCCGGAGACCAAGGCGCCGGCGGCGCAGGCTGAAGCTGCGGGGCAACAATCCGCTGCCGGGGAGTGCCCGGCGGCGCAGACTTCGCCTTCAGGGCACCATAACGATCCTTACTGGCAGAAGCACGACCATGATCTGCTGTTCGATTTTGGAAACATGGAGCACTACAAAGCGGCGAACGCGGAGCTGGCTGCGCCCGCGCCGGACGAGGAGCGCGTGGTGTTCATGGGCGACTCTATTACGGAGGGATGGAAGATTGAGGGCGCGGGGAGCATGTTTCCGGGTAAGCCGTATATCAACCGCGGGATCAGCGGGCAGACGACGCCGCAGATGCTGGTGCGGTTCCGGCAGGATGTGATCAGGCTGAAGCCGCGGGCGGTGGTGATTCTGGCGGGGACGAATGACCTGGCCGGCAATACAGGGCCGATGACGCTGGAGCAGACCGAGGACAATCTGGCTTCGATGGCGGACCTGGCGGCGCGGAATGGGATCGGGGTGGTGCTGTGCTCGGTGACGCCGGCGTTTGATTTTCCGTGGCAGCCGGGGCTTGATCCCGCGCCGAAGATTGTTGCGCTGAATAAGTGGATCAAGGATTATGCGACGCAGAAGGGGTTTGTGTATGTGGACTACTATGGCGCACTGGCCGATGCGCGGGGTGGTCTGCCGGCGAACCTGAGCCACGACGGAGTGCACCCGAATCCGGCGGGGTATGCGATTATGAAGCCACTGGTGGAGGCGGGGATTGGAAAAGCGTTGGGAGGCAGGGATCAGGGAACAGGGAATAGGGACTAGGGCGCGGCGAATTGCCATTTGGGGTGGAAACTCCGTAAAATAAGAGAGAACGCTTGCGGGAAAGGTTTGTTTTTCAATGCCGAAGGAAAAGATTCATCCCAACTATGCCGCTGTGCGCGTGATGTGCGCCTGCGGAAGCAGCTTTGAGACGCGCTCGACGCACAAGGGCGATATCCACGTGGAAATCTGCTCGGTGTGCCACCCGTTCTTTACGGGCAAGCAGCGCCTGGTGGATACGGCGGGACGCGTAGAGCGGTTCCGTCGCAAGTACGAGAAGGCGGCGGCCAAGTAGCGGCGGAAGACGCCTGCAGATCTCCAGAGCCTCCGCTACGGCGGGGGCTCTGGTTTCTTTGAGGGACATTTGCACCGATGACGCGGCGAGGATTCACGGTGAAGAAGAGCTGGGACAATCCGATTGAGCATGCGATGCCGGAAACGGCGCGCGTGCCGGCGGAGGTGCGCATCGGGCGGGTCGCGGTGCGGCCGGCGACGGTGCTGGCTCCGATGGCCGGGGTTACCGATACGGTGTTTCGACGGTTTATTCGGCATGCCAGCTTGTTCTCCAGAGACCAGGAAACAGGAATCAGGGAACAGGGATCAGGTACGCAAGGCGACAGCGTTGAGTCCGTCATCAGTAATTTGCAGTCGGGGTGCGGGCTGCTTATGACGGAGTTCACGTCCGCGGATGGTCTGGCGCGGATGCGGGAGACGAAGCGGCGGCGGTATCTCACCTTTTACGATGACGAGCATCCGATTGCGGCGCAGCTCTTCGGGTCGAATTCTGAAACATTGGCCGAGGCGGCGCGGATTGTCGAAGATACCGGGTTCGATACGGTCGATCTGAACCTGGGCTGCCCGGCGAAGCGCGTGGTGGGATGCAACGGAGGGTCGGGGTTGTTGCGCGATCTGCCGAAGATCGGCGAGATCTTCCGCGCGGTGCGCAGGGCGGTAACGATTCCCTTCACCGTGAAGTTCCGGCTGGGGTGGAATGACGCGCAGCTTGTGTGCGTGGAGCTGGCGCGCATGGCCGAGGCCGAGGGGCTGAACGCCGTGGCACTGCATGCGCGCACTCGCGAGCAAGGCTACAGCGGGCAGGCGCGCTGGGAGTGGATTGCAGCGGTGAAGCATGGGGTGGGGATTCCGGTGATCGGCAATGGCGACATTCGCACGCCGGAGGACGCGGCGGCGATGATCGACCAGACGGGCTGCGATGCGGTGATGATTGGGCGCGCGGCGCCGGCGAATCCATGGATCTTCCGGCAGATTGCGCAGTACACGGCGACGGGCAGCTATGA
>JASIJW010000565.1:0-7878 GCA_030050035.1 Acidobacteriaceae bacterium
GACCAGAGCCTCGATCTGCCCGAGGGCCAGAACCAGCTCATCGCAGCCGTAGCCAAAGCAAATCCGAAAACCGTCGTGGTCGTGAAGAGCGGTTCGGCCGTGCTCATGCCCTGGATCGACCAGGTCCCGGCCGTAGTCGAAGCCTGGTACCCGGGCGAAGAAGACGGCGCCGCTGTGGCCGCAGTTCTGCTCGGCGATGTAAATCCCTCCGGCAAGCTACCGCTCACCTTTCCGCGCAGCGTGGACCAGACGCTCGCCGTCAATCCCGAGCAGTACCCCGGCGTAAACGGCGAGGTCAATTACAGCGAAAATCTCGAAGTAGGCTATCGCGCCTACGCAGCCCACAACGCACAGCCGCAATTTCCCTTCGGCTTCGGGCTCTCCTACACGCAATTCAAATTTGACGATATAAGCGTGAAGCAACAGCCCGGCGCGGCAAATGCGACAGTGAGCTTCACCGTTACCAACACCGGCCAGCGCGCCGGCGCGGAAGTCGCACAGCTTTACCTAGGCTTTCCTCCCATCGACGAGGGCAACGAGCCGCCTATCCAGTTAAAGGGCTTCCGCAAGGTGATGCTCACGCCCGGCGAATCGAAGACCGTCACGCTCTCTCTCGATCCGCGCTCATTTTCCTATTGGTCGGTAAAAGCGCACACCTGGCAGTTGGCGCATGGTGAGTTCCAAGTGTTGGTCGGCGATTCGTCCGCCGATACCACGCTCAAAGCAAGCCTTACTATCCGCTAACGCGGCGTCTCCGCCTTCTGAGCGGATGATTCCTGCGCTGGTGCGTCCGTATCGACCGGCAGCCGCACCAGGAATCGCGTGCGGCCCGGCTCCGATTTCACCTCGACCGTTCCGCCGAAGTTCTGCGTAATGATGCGGTGCACGATCTCCAGCCCCAGACCCGTTCCCGAGCCTTGCGGCTTGGTCGTAAAAAACGGCTCGAAGATCTTTGGCAGCACCTCGGCGGGAATGCCGGAGCCATGGTCTTCCACGCTCACGCCCAGAATGCCGGGCTCGCTCCACGTGGCGATTTCAATCTTCCCGCCCTCGGGCGAGGCGTCCGCGGCATTATCGATAAGGTTTGTCCAAACCTGGCTGAGCGCCGCCCCACGCAGAATGATCTTCGATGGCGACGCATCGAACCGCTTCTCCACGGAAATGTTCTTGACGCGCAGCTTGTGCCCGAGGATCGTAAGCGTGCTCTGCAGGCTGTCGTGAACGTCCACCTCTTTACCCAACGATCGGTCATAATAGGCGAACTTCTTCACCGCCATCACCAGGTCGGAGATGCGCGTAACGCTCTCTTCAAGCATACACACCTGCGAGGCGCTGGCGATAAGCGCTTCCAGCCAGTTGATGGCATCGGAAAATCCGTCTTTGGCAAACGCCTGGCGCGCGCAAATCAGCTCATCTTCTTTCAAGCCGGCATTTACAAGCACCGGCGCAATGGCGAAAGCGTTTTCTACACCCGCCGAGGAAAGCCACTCGCCCATCGCTTCTTCGGCGTCGGCCTGCTCCAGGCTGCTCATCGCCGCTCCGCCACACCGAGACAGCGTGTGCTCCAGCAGCAAGCGCATGCAATCCAATTGCTCGGCAGTTCTCGCCTGCGCATTCTCGCGCAGACTGAACTGCTGCAGCTTGAGCAGGTTTTCGCGCATCTGCGAAGCAGCGCGTTTGGCGGCGGCGCCCGGATTGTGCAGCTCGTGCATCAGCCCGGCTGCCATCGTGCCCAGCGAGACCAGCTTCTCGCGGTGCAGCGCCTCCACCTGGTGCGACTGCAGTCGCTGCGCCATATCGGCCAGCACTACGCGGCGCACCGCAGGGCAACACGCCATCAAGCTCCAGAACTCCTGCTCGCACAACCGCACCAGGATCGAATCCCGCGCGGCAACGATGCGAAAGTGCGAGCGCAACCGTCCCGTGAGCAGCGGAACCTCGCCAAAACCGTCGCCGGACTTCGCGCAGCCTACCAGCGTCCAGCTTCCATCCTGTTCCGGCCGTTCCGCGCGGGTTTCGCCCTCGAGCACCACCCAGTAGTGTTGCCAGTCCTGCTCCGGCTCGAAAAGGAACGCTCCGGCCCGCGCCTTAACCTGCTCCACGCGCTCCACACCGGGCATCACCTCAAGAAGGTCGGTCTCGGCAAAGATGCGGGTGCGGCGGAGCGCCTCAGCAACCTCCCGCAGGGAAATCGACTCAACCTCGATCGGACTTTCTGCGCCGTTCATGAACCCTTTTGCCATCTCCGCCAGAGCGCTCAAATCGAACGCTTGCAACCCAGCCAAATTCTAATTGCTCAAATCCAGCCAAAATTCCCCGAGTTAAAAACCGGCCAGATACTGATGCACGAACTGCACCGCAATCGACCCTTCGCCCACTGCCGAAGCCACGCGCTTTACCGAACCGTGGCGCACATCCCCGGCCACAAACACGCCCGGCACGCTGGCCTCCAGCAGGTAAGGCTGCCGTTCTTCATGCCACAGTTCGCGAAAACTGTCATTCTCCGGCAGATCAGGTCCCGCAAGTAGGAATCCCTTCTCGTCCCGTAAAACACTCGGCGGCAGCCATTCCGTTATCGGCGCCGCGCCGATAAAGACAAACAACGAATTGGCGGCCACCGTCTGCTCGCCCGCCGGTGTCTGCAGCCTGATCTCCTCCAGCCGTTCCCCGCCGTAGGCCTCAATCACCTGCGTGCGAGTCTCTACCGAAATATTCGATGTTCGGGATATCTCATCGATCAAATATTTCGACATGGTGGCCGAAAGCCCCGCACCGCGAACCAGCATGGTCACATGACGGGCATACTGCGAGAAGTACAAGGCAGCCTGGCCGGCAGAGTTCGCCCCGCCAACAATAAAAACGTCTTCGTCCTTACACGAATTCCCCTCAACCAGCGCCGCGCCATAGTAAATGCCACAGCCACAGAGCCGCTCGCATCCGGGAACCTCCAGTTTGCGGTATTGCACACCGGGCGCAAGCAGAACGGAGTGAGTGGAAACCTCGCGCCCATCGGCCGTCTGCACAAACCGGTACTGGCCATCCACCCGCAGGCCAGTGGCCCGCTGCACCACGAACTCGGCGCCAAACCGGCAGGCCTGTGTATGGGCTCGGCGGGCAAGTTCAGATCCGCTCAAACCGGCAGGGAAGCCCAGATAATTTTCAATACGTGAGGTCGACCCAGCCTGGCCGCCCGGCGCCTCCGGCTCAATTACCAGGGTCCGCAACCCCTCGCTGGCGCCATAAACCGCGGCTGCCAGGCCGGCAGGTCCCGCGCCCACCACCACAAAATCATAGAAATCCTGCCTGGCCTGCACCCGCAGGCCGACCTTCGCGGCCAGCGCCTCGGGCTCAGGGTCCACCAGCGCCGCACCATCGCCAAACAGCACGACCGGAAGCCGGGCCGGGTCAAGTTGCCGCTCCTTGAGCAGCTTCGTCACATCCCCGTCGTCCGCGGCATTCAGCCACCGGTATGGTATCTGATTGCGAGATAAAAAGTTACGCACAAGGTGGTCCTTGAGAGACCAACGATGGCCGATCACCCGCAATCCCTCGAACTCCGGCCGGTAGCCCGCCTGCCAGTCGTCCAGCAGATCCGTCAGGGCCGGATAAAGCTTTTCCTCCGGCGGATCCCAGGGCTTGGTTAAGTAATAGTGAATACGGGCCGAATTGATCGCCCGGATCGCCGCTTCGGTATCGGCATAGGCCGTAAGTAGCACCCGGCGCGACTCTGGATAGAGCTTCCGGGCGCGCTCCAGGAACTCGACGCCCGTCATGCCCGGCATGCGCTGGTCGCTCAGCAGCAGGGCAACCGGCTCCTCCCGGGCTCGGAGCTGGGTCAGAGTATCCAGCGCGGCCGGTCCGCTGGCTGCCCGCATAACACGATATTTCTCGAAATACTGCCGGCGCAGGTCCTGGACCACGGCTTCTAACACGTTTGTGTCGTCATCTACCGCTAACAGGATCGGCCGTTTCATATATCATTAGTGTAAGACCCCATTGTCCCATTCTGGTTAATAGGCAAGGTCTATATTCCCCAGCCTTTTTGTGAAAGTGTTAAAAAAACTTAGGTAATCTCGTTTCTGGGAGCAAGAACGGAACCCTAAAGGTGTGCCGGGGTGGGGACACCTTCGTAACGGCCGAGTAGTAGATAGGGACACTTAGCAGAGTGTTGTCCCCCTTTTGCCGATAGGGACGGAAGGGCTCACACATAGATACCGGGCTCGAACCGCCGCGGGGTAACGAGCGGCGCATTAGGTTGCAGGCGGGGTGGGACACACAGATGAACAAAGTAATCCTGGCCGATTCGCAGGCGATATTTCGTGCGGGTACCGCAAAGGTGCTGGCGATGGATGAGGATCTGCGCATTATCGCGCAATGCACCGACCTCGATCGCATGTTCCACGCTGTCTCCACCTTTCCGGGGTCGATTGTTTTGTTTGCTGCCTCGCTGCGGCCGGATTTTGCCCGCCTGCACGCGCTCCTTGAAACTACCGGCAGCCGCGGCATCGTGATCGCCGAAAACAACGAAAGCGCCGCAACCTACCTCCAGCAGGGCTTTCGCGGAGTCGTCTTCCGCAATGTCACCGGGCCGGCGCTGGCCGAATGCGTGCGCCGCGTTGCCACGGGTGATGTGTGGCAGCCGCCACAGGTGTTGCAGCCCGGCTCCCCGGAAGAAGACACCGTCGGCACTCGCGTCCGCGACCGGCTCACGCCCAAGGAAATGCGCATCGTCGCGCTGATCGTCCAGGGCTGCAAAAACCGCGAAATCGCCATGCGCCTCAAAACCACCGAGCAGGTCATTAAAAACTACCTGCGCTCCATCTACGACAAAACCGGCGTAGGCGACCGGCTGGAACTGGCCCTCTTCACCATTCACCACCGCGTACTGGCGCAGGCCGCCGCCGAGGTAGGCAACAAGCTCGAAGCCGAAGAACAGCAGGCCGCATCTGGCGTGGTCGCATAGAACGGGATTCAAAGGCCGCAAAAAATCCAATTTTCCCACTGTGCTGTCATCCTGAACGCAGTGAAGGATCCGAGTTGCTTTTGGCGAGCTCAAATGGTTTTTTCAGCAACCTGAAGAGTACGAACCTCAGCCCGTGCGCCAAACCTCCCTCCGATTAAAGCCCCTGCGTCCGCCCCGCGTTCTTTTCCACCGGCAGTTTCTCCGCCACGCTCTTGGCCTGTGTAAACAAATACAGATAATCCGGCCCGCCTGCCTTCGAATCCGTGCCGCTCATGTTGAACCCGCCGAATGGGTGCGCGCCCACCATCGCTCCCGTGCACTTGCGGTTGAAGTACAAATTGCCCACATGGAAATCGCGGCGCGCGCGGCTGAGCCGTTCGCGATCATTCGAATACACCGCACCCGTGAGCCCGTACTCGGTATTATTGGCAACCGCCATGCCCTCGCCAAAGTTCCGCACCTTGATCACCGCCAGCACCGGCCCGAAGATCTCTTCCTGCGCAATGCGCGCATCCGGCGCGACGTCGGCAAAGACCGTAGGCTCCAGAAAATAGCCGCCATCAGCCGTCGACGGCGCGTTGCCGCCCGCCACCAGCCGGCCTTCCTGCTTGCCGATCTCCACGTAGCGCAGCATCGACTCGAGCGCCCCCTTGCTGATCACCGGCCCCATATTCGGATTCTGTGTCGGATCACCCACCGTTAGCTGCGCCACGCGCTCGCGCAGCCGTTCAAGAAACACATCGTAGAGCGGCGCTTCCACAATCGCCCGCGAGCAGGCCGAGCATTTCTGCCCGCTGAACCCGAAGGCCGACGCCACCACCCCTTCCACCGCTGCTTCCAGATCCGCGTCCTCGCATACAAGAATCGAGTCCTTCCCGCCCATCTCCAGAACTGTCCGTTTGATCCAGATCTGGCCCGGCTGCGTCCGTGCCGCGCGCTCGTTAATCTCCAGGCCCACGGCCTTGGAACCCGTAAAGGCAACAAAGCGCGTCTTCGGATGTTCCACGATCGCATTACCAAACGCCGCGCCCGAGCCGGGACAGAAGTTGACCACGCCATCGGGCATGCCCGCTTCTTCCAGCACCTCCACAAACTTCGCCGCAATCGTGGGCGATTCGCTCGACGGCTTGAGAATCACGGCATTTCCGGTCACGATCGCCGCCGAAGTCATGCCGGCCATGATGGCGAACGGAAAATTCCACGGCGGAATCACCGCGCCCACGCCCAGCGGAAGATATAAAAGCTCGTCGTGCTCACCAGCGAGCTGAATCGGCGTAGTTACGGCATTCAGACGCAGCGCCTCGCGCGCGTAAAACTCGAGAAAGTCGATCGTCTCGCCCACGTCGGCATCGGCTTCGGCCCAGTTCTTGCCTACCTCATACGTAAGCCACGCGGCAAACTCGAACTTGCGGCTGCGAATGATGTCAGCCGCTCCCAACAGCACGGAAACGCGATCGGTCGCCGGCGCATGGCTCCAGCTTTCAAACGCGCGCAGCGCAGCGCCCATCGCCTTTTCCGCCTCTTCGGCGCCGGCCTTCTGGTGGATTCCAACCACTTGCGCCGGCCGCGCGGGATTGACGGAGCGGATTTTCTCGGCGGTCTTCACGCGCTCGCCGCCAATAATCAGCCCGTATTCGCGACCCAGATGCTCGGAAACCCGTTCCAGCGCCGCACGCATGCTGCGGATGTTTTCCGGATTCTTGAAATCGATAAACGGCTCGTTCGAAAATGCGCCCCGCGGCGTGCGAGGCTGAATAGACGAAGGAGCACTCGTGCTAGCCATAATTCTCTCAGTGTAGTCCAGATTGTGAGATGCGGAATCAGCGTGATAAGTCGCGGATTCATGAAGCGCACGGGCTTCAGACTGCGAAGGATGCAGGCTTTAACGAAGGGTAAGGGCTTTAGCCCGTACATCAACGCCGCTCAGAACGACCGGGGCTTTAGCCCCTGAGGAGCGCGCATCGAAAAACGCCCAGATTGACTTCGCTTTGACGCAATCCAATAATCACAAACATGGAAATCTACGAGGAGATCGTAAAGCTGCAGCGCGCCGGCCGGCGGGGAGCCGTGGCCACCATCGTGAATGCGCGCGGTTCCATCCCCTCGTTCAAAAGCGCCAAAATGCTCGTGCGTGACGACGGCTCCATCGCCGGAACCATCGGCGGCGGCTGCGTAGAAGCCGAAGTATGGCAGGCGGCGCGAGAAGTAATCGCCACGGAAAAGCCGCGCACGCTCAAGTTCGATTTGAACCAGGACCCGAAGTACGACACCGGTCTGGTCTGCGGCGGAACGCTGGAAATCTTCGTCGAGCCCGTGCTGCCCACGCCGCTCCTTTACCTCTTCGGCGCGGGCCATGTTTCGCTCGAGGTCTACAAGGCCGCGCGCAATGCCGGCTTCGACGTAATCGTCGCCGACGACCGTGACCTGTACGCGAACAGCGAGCGATTCCCCGATGCGCGGCAGGTCGTTAGCGAAGACTTCGACAAAGCCCTCAGGGATCTAAGCCCGGGCGAGTCTTCATACATCGTCATTGCCACACGCGGCCACCGCGATGACATGCGCATACTGCGCTGGGCCGTGCAAACGCCGGCCCGCTTCATCGGCATGATCGGCTCAAAGCGCAAAGCCATCACGGTTTATCGCGAGCTCGTAAAGGAAGGTCTCGAACCGGAACTCTTCGACCGCGTGCATTCGCCGGTGGGTCTCGACATCGGCGCCATCACTCCGGAGGAGATCGCGGTCTCCGTTGTCGCCGAACTGATCGCCATACGCCGCCACGCCGAAGGCGCGCTGCCGCACATGAGCTGGTTCCAGAACTCGCGCCGCCTCGCCGAGCTCGAAGAAGACACCTCGCTCTCCGCCGGATCCTGCTGCGACGACGCGCACGAGAAGTTAGTTTAGGCCGTTTGCGATGG
>JASIJW010000566.1:0-4509 GCA_030050035.1 Acidobacteriaceae bacterium
CGATTTCCCAGCGTACGCTGTCACCTGAGGGCTTGAAACGATCTACCGCCGTGAGGCTCCGGCCCGAGGCGTTGTCCTTGAAATTCCGCGTAAACTGGATCGCACCGTCCGGTAGTTTTTCCTCCTGGGCGGCGCCGGCTTGCGTGCAGCCCGCCAGGCTTGTCCGCCCCGAGAGGCTGATCTTGCGGCCTCCGGCCGTCACGCCGGAAATCTCGCCCGCCGCCGAAAGTTCTACTTCGATCCCCTTCGCATTCAGTTGGAATGCGGGCGAGCCACCTGCAATTGCAGTTTCGGCGGCGGAAACAGTGGGGATTGCCGTCAATTTCGTTCCCCACAGACCCGCAGCAGTCCCCATCAGACTCCTCAGAAAATTTCTTCGCTGCATTTCTCTGTGTCTCCTTCCCTGTTATTGGTCCGCCCGGCCCGTGTCTTGGCTTCTACGGATGATAGGTCGCTCATCAGGACCGTTGGATACACCAAATCTTCGAGTTGCTCTTGAAAAATTCCTACACTTCCTCACGACCGCCACGATTACGAGGATGAATATCTCCTCGCAATCAGCCGTTATGGAAATATGCGTTCAGTAGGAAAGCTCAGCTCCTTAGGTTGCAACATGGCCGTTCATTTTGGACACCCGTGGCACAGCGCACAAAAAGCCCCTGTCGCACCCTCTCAAAAATGCGGCAGCATTAGGACGCTACCGCTGATATATCATATAATCGAAATAGCTGGCAAGAAGCTTCATCAATTCAGGGCGCGCTCCTATGCATTTCCGATACCTACGCGAACCGATTAAGGATGACAAGGACAATGGAACTGGCAGGAAAGATGTGTCTTGGTCACCGGGGGAGCAAGCGGCGTTGGTGCCAGGGCGGCTCTTGCCCTTTCCCGGCGAGGAGTGCAAATAGCAGTCACAGGGCGAGACCCACGAGTTTGATTTGCCCGGAGCGTGTGCTCCAGTAGCGAATGTACGTTCAGTCGAATGTGGGCAGGGCCGAGGATTGTACACGCGCCGTGGCGAGGTTTTCATTTACGGGAGGAAAGCAATGGAAGAACCCATTGATATGAATGAAATGAAGACTACGCCAAGCGATGGATTTTCGCGACGCAAATTCTTGCAGAACACTGGCGTCGGAGTTTCGCTCATGTTGGGCGGAATGAGGGTGCTTGCTCTATCGGAAAGTTCGGACACCGGACCCGAAAACGCCCGCACTCCGGCAGGGAATAGCTCCGTTATTAAGGTCCATCCCGACAATCCCCATTATTATCTGTATCGCGGTCGGCCGACGATTCTGATCACTTCCGCGGAGCATTACGGGGCGGTGATTAATATGGACTTCGATTATGTCAGGTACCTAAATGCGCTGGCGGCCTATGGGCTGAACTATACCCGCATCTGGCCGGGCGGATGTATCGAGGCGGTGGGCGAGTACTACTCAGGCAACACCGTGGGGCCGAGACCGTCAAGAACCATCCTTCCTTGGGCACGGAGCAGCGTCTCCAGTTGCGTATATGGCGGAAACAAATATGACCTGGACAAATGGAACCCGGAGTTTTTCGCGCGCCTGAAAGATTTCATTGCTAAGGCCGACGAGCGCGGCATTGTGGTGGAAATAAATTTCTTTAACTCGCAGTATTCGCATCGCTGGCCTCTCCATCCCTTGTATTACGAAAACAATATCCAGGGCGTAGGCAAGTGCGATTTCAAGGATGTCCAGACGCTGAAATATCCTGACCTGGTTCAGCGCCAGAGTGAATATGTGAGCAAAATCACCGAGGAAGTAAATGCGTACGACAACATCATTTTGGAGGTTTGCGACGAGCCATCCAATTTCACTCCGCACGCGGAAGCCGGCCCTTGGGTAGGCGACCTTTTGCAGGTGGTGCACGATACTGAAGCCAGGTTGCCCAAAAAGCACATGGTGGCGCAGATGGTGGAGGGACCGATTGGAGGTCCTGTCGATTTCTCTGCAAGTCCTCTACTGTCGATCATTACCGGCCAGTACGTTTGGGGTGGAGAAGCAGATAGCGAGCAGATGGGAGGAATGAAAGGGCTGGAGTATAAATACGGCTACAACAAGCCGATCGAAATGAATGAAACCCCCTATTATCCATTTCAGTACGCAGAAGGGGACCCAATTTTGGACTCGCGAGTGGAAGCCTGGGAGTTCATCGTAGGCGGGGGAGCGAGTTTCAACCATTTGAACTCGCGATACACGGTTGAAGATCCGGCTGGCAACACGCCTGATAATGCCCAAATCCTAAGCGCCCTGCGCAACCTGAAGGAATTCATTTACAGCTTTGACTTCGTCAAGATGCATGCGGACAAAAGCTTCGTGGTTGACGGCGTGCCGGAGGGCGTTTACTGCAGAGGTATCAGCGAGCCGGGAGAGCAGTATGCACTTTATCTTCACCACAGCCGGCTTGTTCCGGCGCCCAACATGATGTACTACATTGCGACGCCAGGACAATACAGCGGTGAGGCCCTCGTGTTGGATATGCCTGGAGGGACCTACAAAGCAGAGTGGGTTGACCCCGCCTTGGGTTCAGTGCTCAGTTCTGCCACGTTCGTCCATCAGGGAGGCAATCAAGAGCTTTCGACGCCTGAATATAAATTGGACATTGCATTGCGGATAAAACGCGTTCATTAAATTCCGCGTATGAGCATGGAAAGTCACTCGCCGACTGGCCCCCGGGTGCTGCGACGTGTTCAATAACTCGACGATTCGAAATGGGCGCCGGATAGCTGGAATCGATTGCAATCGCCTTGTGAAACTGCGCAACTGCGGTGTTCGTGTTCCATTCTCGGATCTCCTCGTAGGGCCAGCAGTTGGTGTATTTGCACCGAGACAGCAGCTAGCACCGATAACCGTAACTTCGACGCTCGGGAATGATCCCCATACACGCGGTAAGCGACATAAAGCACCTGCGAATCGTCAGGGTTATACCTTAGTCAGCTGTGCAATTACCCCAGCTGTCTGATCTATGTCACTGGTACCTCTATAAAAGCCACCAAGTCCAATCCCACCTCGATCTTGAACTTCCATCCCGGATTGCCTGGAAAGATGCTTCCAGGTTCTTTTGCGCATCGACTGGGTCGAACACTTCCGTAAGGCTCACCTTGGCATGCTTTAAAAAAACATCTTGACATATCAGATAGACCGGATGTACGCTCCTCCCGTATCAAGCACCGTCGGTTAAACCAGCACAAAATGAGTGTTTTCAGCGCAAAACTCGCGCGAAATAGAGGGCGTCCTTCCTCTGCATTCAGATTGCAAAAAAGACATATCAGTGTCTGACGGGTTGGCCGAGCAGGGCCAACGAGACAGGCTCGAGTGCAGAGCCCCGGCAAAGAGAGACTTGGCCGAACGATAGCCGACCACGCCAATACGTCCCGAGGAGAAGGCCATTCCCTTGCTGTCAATGGCGTTTGAATAATCCTCAATTTCTGGCGCTCGAAAATTCCCCAGTTTTAGTTTCTGTTGATGTTTTGTGATAACGCCGGGAGTGTGCGGCGGAGGACGCTCGTGTAATGACGGTGCAGAAGTTGTGGGTTGGAAGCAAATTTCAATTGCAGGTACACGGAGGGTTTTGTGAGAAACAAATCTTTTTTCTCTCTGAGTCTGCTAGCGACGTTGTTGATTCTCGCGTCTAGTTCGCTAGCTTGGAGCCAATGCGTCACATCCACCTCGACAGGCCAATGCGGACCATACAGCGACTCGCAGATCACTGAAAGCAACGGTAGTAACACCTACGTCGAGCAGGACGTATGGGGCGGCGTTACGTGGAGTCAGACGCTGACCGCGACCAGCCCCTCGAGCTGGTACGTGTCGGCCAACATAGCGTCCAGCACGAGCCGGGTGTCTTACCCTTACACCTACCAACTCTACGACGGCGAGGCGTTGAGCAGCTTCACAAACATCGTCGCGTCCTTCAACGAAACCTCAGACCACTCGTCCAGCACCGAGGAACAGGTGGGTTTTGACATCTATCTGAACAATTGGGCTAATGAAGTGCAGATTCAGCACGACATGGTGAACACCTCGCAGTGCAATGGCACCACCCCGGTCGCCACGGACGTCTCCTTCGGTGGGTCGTACGGCGTTCCGACCGAGTCTTGGGACCTGTGCTACACCGGGTCGATGTATTACTGGCAGCTCGTCAGCAACGGTGATAGCACTTGGGGCGAATCCACCGGGAGCGTGGAACTCATCTCCATGCTTACATACCTGGAGACCAACGGGTACCTGCCGAGCAGCAGCACGATAACCGAGGTCTCGTACGGCTTCATCATTGACACCACCAGTTCGACGACTAAGACCTTCACGGTCAACAATCTTTCGATAACCAACAATGCTTCGGGCAGCCCGACGATCTCGCTTTCTCCGACCAGCCTCAGCTTTAGCGCAATGGAGGAAGGCTCGAATCCGTCCGCGCAAAATGTCACCGTGAGCAATTCCGGCGGCGGTACGCTGGCGTCGCCGACAACCTCGATCACCTACAGCGCCG
>JASIJW010000567.1:0-4547 GCA_030050035.1 Acidobacteriaceae bacterium
GCTGGGTACGCGGCAGACAGTACGGCGCAGGCTGCCGCAAGCAACGCGGCAGGCGCTCAAGACAGGACCGATGGCCAGAGTCAAGACCAGACTGGCCAGAGCTCGGCTGCTGCGGACTCAGAAGGAGACGCGGGCGATGCGAGCCGCGAGAGTGTTTCAGCCTCACGGCAGGCGCGAAGCCCAAGCGGGGGACAAAATCCGGGGCCGGGCGAGGGAAGCGCAGCACAGAAGCATGGCAATGGCGGCGGCATTGGGGTCACGCCGGCCGCGGGCGTAGCGGGCGCGACGCATGCGATGCCATTGCAGCCGGTCGCAGCAGTGGCCGGGGCGCCGGGTTCAGGAATGGGGAATGGGTTCGGGGCCGGCTCGGGGACTGGATCGGGAATCGGATCCGGAATCGGATCCGGGAAGGGCGCGGGCGAGACCTTCGCTGCGATGGATGCGCAGGCCAATGGCTCGGGGATCGCCTGGATGCACACCGGCCCGCATCAGGCTGAAGCCGGATTTCAGGATCCAACGCTGGGCTGGGTGGCGGTGCGCGCGGAACAGGTCGCGGGCGGCATTCATGCGGCGATCGTTCCCGGCTCGGCCGACGCCGCGCAGACGCTAGGCGGCCACATGGCCGGGTTGAGCGCGCATCTGGCCGAGCAGCGTGTCGGGGTGGGATCGGTTTCGATTGCCACGCCAGGAGCGGCTCCGCAGTTTGCCGGCGGCGGCGCCGGGCAGAATGGCGGGAATTACGGAGCGGGCGGCCAGAACCACCAGCACCAGCCGGCCGAACGCGGGCAATCTTACGCTATTTCTGCCGTAGCCGGCTCATCGGCAGCGCAGAGGACAGCCGGGCTTAATGATGGGCTTAATGGTGGACTTGATGGCGGCGCGCCGACGGCTGCGGTTTCAGGCGGCGCGAGAGGAAGGCATATCTCGGTGGTGGCATAAGGGCGACGGGAACAGGTGAAAGGCAACAGGGAACTAACTGGCGGGCAAGCAACGAAGCAAGCGAGCAGCACCGCGCGGGTTATCCGGCGAAAGGATTGAATACGATGGCAGCAGCGGCAATCTTCCAACACCAGTTAACGGCGGGCCAGGCCTTGTCGCCGGCCCTAACGCCCATGGACTCGTCGGGTTCGACCTCGGGATCGAGTGGGACGAGCGGATCGAGCAGCTCCGACAGTTCGAGCAGCGATTCGGCGACCATCTCCGCCAACGATTTCCTGACGCTTCTGGTCACCGAGATGCAGAATCAGGACCCGACCGCGGACACCGATCCCAACGAGTACATCGACCAGCTTGTGCAGGTGAACAGCCTGGAACAGCTGATCGACATCAACCAGACTCTGAGCGGGTCTCTGGGGTCTTCTTCAAGCTCGAGCGGCTCGACCACCGACTCGAGCGACTCGACTACGCAGGTAACAGCGGGGACGGCGGCAAATCCGGCCCACATGAGCGCCGGGGCAAATTCCATCGCGAATCCGGGCACTGCGGCGGCAAAACAGGGGTCGTTGGGCATGCAGGCTGCCGCTGCTCATCTTGTGCAGGGGCCGAGCGGCAATCTCAGCGTTCCGGCCACGAGCGCTGCGGCGCAGCGCGTGGGGCACGCGCTGGACGGACGCGCTCGAACGATCGGCGCCCGGACGCAATAGGCTGCCACAGCTCTGAAAAGAAATCAGGCGCGTCTGGATTGAGGCTTCGGCCAGGAACTAAAAAGACAAGGAATCGAAGAGACCAGGAACTGGAAAGATCCGAGAAGACAGAACCGCAAGAGGGAACCGAAAAGACGGAACCGAAAACAGGAATCGAGAGGAGAGCAACATGGCAAGTTTCTTCATCCCGCTGACCGGCCTCAGTGCAGATTCAACGGCCCTGAACACCATCGCAAACGATCTATCGAACATGAACACGACGGCCTTCAAGTCCGAGTCGACCAACTTCTCGGACCTGTTCTACCAGCAGGTCGGCACGACCGGCGCGGGCGATCCGATTCAGGTTGGCGCGGGGACGCAGGTGGCGAATACCGAGATCAATTTTACCAATGGCACTCCGAATTCGACCGGGGTCGACACGGATGTGGCGCTGCAGGGCAATGGCTTTTTCGTCGTCAACAATGGCTCTGGCGGGTATGAATTAAGCCGGGCGGGGAACTTTTCGCTGGACTCGAATGGCAACCTGGTGACCTCGAACGGGCTGAGCGTAATGGGCTATCCGGCGGCGAATGGCGTAGTGAACACTAATGCCCCGCTTACGGCCATCAACATTCCCGTTGGACAGGTGCAGGAACCTCAAGCCACAACCAGTCTTTCGCTGACAGCCAACCTGAACTCTGCGGCCACCACAACTCCTGCGACCAGCTTTCCGGCGCAGGTGACGGTTTACGACTCGCTGGGCCAGGCGCACACGATGAACATCACGTTCACGCAAGCCTCAACAGCAGCCGCGCCCAACACCTGGGACTACAGCATCTCACTGCCGTCCTCGGACTACTCTGGCGCGGCTCCGGCAGCGATCACCGGGACCATGACTTTCGATTCCAACGGCAACCTGACGCAGATTCAGCCGAGCACTGCGGCGACGCCCTCGACGGTAGGCACGGCCGCGGGCGACGTCTCTTCGCTGAATCTGGGCTTCAGCGGGCTGGCTGATGGCGCGTCGAACCTTTCGATCAATTGGAACCTGCTCGGGTCGGGCGGAACGCCCACGATTAGCCAGGTGGACACGACTTCAGCGGTCTCGGCGACGAACGCCAACGGATATGCGAGCGGCCAGTACCAGAGCTTTACGATTGGCTCAGACGGAACGGTAACGGCCAGCTACTCGAACGGCCAGACGCAGAACGTGGGGCAGATCGCGCTGGGCAATGTGACGAACCTCCAAGGGCTGCAGCAGCTCGGCGATGGCGATTACGCGACCACGCTGGCCAGCGGCACGGCCTCGATTGGCACTTCGGGCTCTGCCGGGTTGGGCACGCTCGAAGATGGCGCGCTGGAGTCTTCAAACGTAAACATCTCGACCGAGTTTTCTGACCTGATCATCGCGCAGCGGGCTTTTGAGGCGAATGCCAAGTCGGTGACTACTTTTGACACCGTCACGCAGGACACGATCAACATGGTGCATTGATGGATGCAGCGAATTGGCGCCGCTTGACTGCGAAAATTGCCCGGCGTAGCAGGTTAGCGAGTCAGCGGCGCGTTGGTTATGGTGCGGGGTTTACGGGGCCGGATGCGGGGGCGTTTTCGTCTGCACTTCGACGAACAGGCCCTTGCTCTGCGCCAGCACTTTGCCGTGCGCGTCGAGAATCTTCGCTTCGCTCCAGTGCTTGCGGCCTTCGCTGCGGGTGACGCGGCCTTCGATGCGCAGCGGCGTTACGGAGGGCACGGGGCGCAGGTAATCGACTTCCATGTGGCGGGTCATGGCGGTGAAGCCGCGGGCGCGAACAGATTTGCTCATGGTTTCATCGAGCAGCGTGGCGATGATGCCGCCGTGCAGCAGCCCGGTGTGGCCTTCGAAGGTTTCGGCTACTGCGGGCAGGCAGACGACGGAACGGTCTTCGGCAAGAAAGAAGTCGAGGCGCAGTCCGCCGGCGTTGGCCGGGCCGCAGCCGAAGCAGCGGTTTTGCGCCTTGTGGGCCAAAGGCGTTAATTTCGCGCCCGAGAATTTCTGGTCTGTCTTGCTCACAGCGTTGTCGCCTCTCTGACTGCGTTCTCGACTGAGTTTTCGAGCACGGCCGCATACACTTCGCGATCTACATTGCCGCCGGTGAGCACGATGCCCACGCGCATGCGATAGATGCGGTCTTTCTCCTTAAGCGCGCCGGCCAGCGCCGCCGCGCCCGCGCCCTCAGCCACGTTGTGCGTGTCCTCGTAGCAAGTGCGCATCGCCTCCATCACTTCTGTATCTGAAACCTCCACGATGCGCTCGACGTTAGCAAGGATCGCTTCAACCGCTTTGGCATTGGGTACGCGGCAGGCAAGGCCGTCGGCGATTCTGGTGCGCGCGGGCGCCGCGACAACACGGCGCTCGCGAAAGCTGAGTGTGTAAGAAGGCGACTCGGCTGAGACGACGCCTATGATTTTCGTTGGCAATTCAAGGGCATTGCGCACGGCGGCTACGCCTGCGATCGAGGAACCCAGGCCGATGGGAACATAGATAGAGTCGAGCGGCGGCGCGCCTTCAAAAAGTTCGAGAGCGTAGGTGGCCGTGCCGCGCACCAGCCACTCGTGGAAGGACTCGACGAACGCAAGGCTGCGATCACGCGCCAGTTCACAGGCGTATTCCAGCGCTCCCTGAAAATCTTCTCCGTGTTCGATGAGTTCTGCGTCCTGGGCCTGCATGGCGCGGTTCTTTTCGGGGCTGTTGTCGTGCGGCACTACGATGATGGATTTGACGCCGAAGAGGCGCGCGGCCATGGCCACGCCCTGGCCAAAGTTGCCACGCGTTGCGGCGATGACGCCACTGAGACCGGGCTTCTGCTTGAGAAGCTCGCTCAAATAGACGAGCGCGCCGCGGATCTTAAAGGCGCCCACGGGCGTGTGGTTTTCGTGCTTGATCCA
>JASIJW010000568.1:0-4137 GCA_030050035.1 Acidobacteriaceae bacterium
AAATTGGGTTACTCGTCGAGAGCGGACTGAGTCGCAGGAGCGAAATCGACGGCACGCAGTCACTTCAGTGGCCGCGGCAACCTGTGCATCCTGCGTCGCGCCCGCGCGTTATCTGAGGGCCCTTGGGCCGCGCTTGGTGTCGCGCTTGCAGGCGCGCAGGTTGCCGGGGCGAAGCCCTGCGCCGTTGATCATTTGCATTGCTTCGCTCCTCTTCTGCTTTCCCTCAAACGCCATTAGTTCTTCAGGGCATGCCTCTTCCGTGACCTTCGTAGAGAAGGCCTTCAGGGCGCTGAATTGTAAGGGCCGTCTCTAAAGCTGCCGGCGCATTCTGCGTCCGCAGCAGCTGCTTGAGCAAACCTCTTCGCGTGCGGCTCAGCGGACAGAAAGCTTGCTCTCTCCAGGATTGTTTTCCCGGAGGCTCTCTGGGCCAAACCAATTCCGGCTCAGTGAACGCGGCCGATGAACGTCTGGATTTCGGCCGGGCTGGATTCCCTCGTCTTCCGCTTCACTTGACCGGCAGGCAACAAGTCAATGAATTGCTTTAGGGAATCATTGCACGGTCGTCCCTGCCGTGCATCACCCGACAAGGTCATACGGCAGCAACCGGGCCTTATGCCGCGCCATGCCACAGAATGCTCCGGCAGCGGAGCTGGGAGGCTGGACGCAGTTTAGCTCCGCGCAATCAGATGGATCCGAGCAATGTCCCGAGCGCGCACCGCTCAGTGGGCCGGTAACTCCACGACGTGGGTTGTAGGGGTTAATCCGACAGAAGGCGGGTAAAAAATATTGGGCAAGGCGGCCGAAAAACCACTGTTCCGGCGCCGCTCGCGTGTCGGCGGCGCCGGTAACAGGGCTTGAGAGAACCAAGGAGCAACTTCGTGCGGTGCTACCAGCGCGAAATCGTCAGGTTATCGAGGTAGATGGTGTTTGAGCCCGAACCAAGACCGTCAATCTGGAAATTGGTCAGCAGCGTCGTGCCCCAGCCAAGGCCAAACTCCGAAGGAACGGTCTCGTTGATTTGAGCTTCCGTGCCGTCAAGCCACACGGAATGATAAGTCACATTGCCAGAACTGTCGCGTGAATAACTGATCTGGATGTGGTGCCAGGCATTCTGTGTCCAGTTGCGCACGTCGCACGCGGCGCTCGAGTGCAGCCAGTGGGCGCTCGTGGCGGTCACCGTTCCCGCGTTTTCGGTGTAATCCCAGGTTCCGGAGTAGCCATCGCACTGGAATCCATAAATAATGGTGTCGCCGTTTGAGATCACTTGGTTCATGTCGAGTTCCAGATTGGCGACCGAGCTGATGGAACTGTTGATGTAAACCCAGCCATCCCAGAAGAAGTTCATCGGCACCGTGTCAGCGCCAAAGCTCACGTAGTAAATCTCGCCGCCCGAGCCGGTATACGAGGTGTTGAACTGGCGGGCCTTGCTATTCAACGGGCTCTGCTGCAAGGGCGAGGAAACAAGCGACATGGTGCCGCTTGAAGTGGCGCCGGTGGCCGGATCGTGGTTGTCCTTCCAGTTGCTCAACTCTTCAATGTTGCTCACGCTGGTGGCGTTGGCAGGAACCAGCGAGCTGGAGGTTGTTGGCGGAGCCGTTACCGTAATAGTCGCGCTGGCCTTGCACGTTGCGCCGCTCGTTCCCGTAGCCTCAACATTCACGGTGTGCGAGCCGGCCGCGGCTGTAACCTGCGCCGAGAGCGATGTTCCGGCCGAAGTGGTATAGCTGGTGCTGCTGTCGAGCGCATAACCGAGCGATGTGACGGACTGCGAGTCGCAAGTGGTTGCGGTCGCCGCAAGCGTGAACGGCGAAGTGACCGAGGCGCCGTTCGCCGGGCTGCTGATAACCAGGTTGGAGCCTGTCTGCGTGGGAGCCGTTACGTTAATGGTTTCGCTGGCGTTGCACGTTGCTCCGCCGCTCCCGTTAGCCACGATATTCACGGTGTGCGTGCCGGCTGTGGCTGTAACCTGCGCAGAGAGTGACGTCCCGTTCGTCGTGGTATACGTCGAGCCGCTATCAAGCACGTAGCCGATGGAAGTGACTGTCTGCGAATCGCAGGTTGTAGCCGTTGCCGCAAGAGCGAAAGGCGAAGATACCGTAGCGCCGCTGGCAGGGCTGCTGATGGCAAGGTTCGAAGTTGTCTGTGCAGGTTGCGAAGGCTGGGAAGGCTGCGAAGGGGAGGTTGACGTGGCAGTTGAACTGGCCGAGCCATTGCCGCCGCCACAACCGGCGGCGATGACGACCGGAACGACCGTCATAGAAAGCAAAAAATTCCGGAAAAGGTTCATTGGGGGCCCTTTTGGGTGTGCAATCTCTCCAATCCGTTTCAGGACTGGCCTTTGTGCTGGGGCGAGTGATCGCTGCGGAGGACGGCCGGGCCATAATTGCTGGCCGCTTCCGCTGCTGGAACGTCGCCGGGTTGCGTATTGACACACCTCTCCCGTGCCCTGGCAGGAAGGGGTTTTGCCATAGGTTTTTCAGGGCTGTTCTGAGCTCCACCATGCGACTAACGCCGGTTTCGATCGACTCAGCAACCTCTTCGCGTAAAGCTTGGCGTCCAGAGGTCTTCCTCTCTACGGCAAAGCAGATCCGGCCCAAGCGCGAATGCAAGAGCGATGAAGAGACGGCGGTAATCCCACCACGAGGAAGGATCCCCCCCGTTTATCCCTTCCGCTCGGCAAAGTGCTTACCGGCAGGCAACTATAGGAGAACTACTAGGGAGATAATACATAAATTCCCCACGCGGAAAAGTAGGGTTTACACCAAAGTTGCAATCGGTTACAGGGCGGATGTGATTGCGCCAATGCAAGTTGCGTAAGATCGAAAAAGACGGGCAAAATGCGGCGATTCTCCGGTGGAATCAAACGGAGGATTGCATCTTTGGGCAATTCTTCGCGGCATACCGGTCCCTGGTCGCCATACCTGCCGCGGCAAAAAAGACTGGTATATTTGAAAGAGCAATCGAACGGTCCTCGCGACTGGCTGCGCTCCCTGGCAATCTGAACAATCTCTGGCTTGCAAAGGCGCGAATGCGCGCGAATGCGGCAGGCGGGTGCCCGGCTGGGCGGTGACCGATCGAATCCACTCTGCGGAGCGGCAATGCAGGCGATTCTCGCGCTCGAAGACGGGCGCATCTTCCGCGGCCTCGGCTATGGCCACCCCGGCGAATGCCAGGGCGAAGTTGTTTTCAATACATCCCTTACCGGTTACCAAGAAATTGCCACCGATCCCTCCTATGCGGGCCAGATTGTCGTGCTCACCAACCCGCAGATCGGCAACTACGGCACCAATCAGGCAGACAACGAAGCGGCCAAGCCCTACATCGAGGGGCTCATCGTCCGCGAGTTCTCGGCCATCAGCTCTAATTGGCGCTCCGAACAGGTCACCGAAGAGTACATGGAGCGCTACCAGGTTCCGGTGCTCGCGGAAATCGACACGCGCGCCCTGGTGCGTCACCTACGCAACAACGGCGTAATGCGCGGCGTGATTTCGACGAACGTCTCCAATCCCGACGCGCTGGTGGCCAAGGCGCGCAGCATTCGCAAAATGGATGGGACCGACCTCGCCAAGGTGGTTTCAACGCCGTCGATCTACCACATGGATCCGTCGGACCCGCGTAGCCAACTAAGCGATCCACTTCTGGCAAGCTGCCTCGACCAATCGGCCGAAGCGCGCGAGCGCCGGCTCAACGTGGTGGCCTACGACTTCGGCATCAAGCAGAACATCCTGCGCATGCTCTGCCGCGAGAATTGCAAAGTGACTGTGGTTCCGGCCGAAACCAAAGCCGAAGACGTGCTCGCGCTCAAGCCAGACGGCGTGTTCCTCTCGAACGGCCCCGGCGATCCGGAGCCGGTGGACTATGCCGTGCGCGCGATCAAGCATATGATGGGACGCGTGCCGATCTTCGGAATTTGCCTGGGCCATCAGCTCACCGGCCTCGCACTCGGCGGCCGCACCTACAAGCTCAAATTCGGCCACCACGGCGGCAATCACCCGGTGCGCAACAACACAACCGGCAAGGTGGAGATCACGGCGCACAACCATAACTTCGCCGTCGATCCCGATTCGATCAACGCGAACGAGGTGGAACTGACGCACGTCGACCTGAACGACCAGACGCTCGAAGGCCTGCGCCACA
>JASIJW010000569.1:0-3068 GCA_030050035.1 Acidobacteriaceae bacterium
CTCCCATTAAAACAGACAAAAATCAGCAATCGATTTCAGAAACCGATTTCCGACAAGATTACAGTCGCCTCTGTGCGCTTGTCAAACTTAACATCCGGTGCAGCACCGCGCGCACTCTCCGCTCCTTGGAAGCTCTTTAGCTGTTTTCTGCGTGAGTAGGTTATGGTGCTTGGCGGATCCGTATGTTTAACTTGTGCTTCCTGGCCGGGCCAGTGGACGCTCGGACCACTAACTCGGTCTCTAACTTGTACGCGGCCCCAAGCTTCCGCTTAAGCTTGAGCATTTTATCCAGCGCATTAAAAGCCATCACCCCCAACTGTTCTCTTGGGACGCGGATGGTGGTCAGCGGAGGCCGGGCAAGGAAGGCGAAGGAAATATCGTCAATTCCAATGACCGATATATCCTCGGGAACTCGCACTCCCGCCTCTTCAAGCGCGCTCATGACGCCCATGGCGATCAGATCGCTGCCGCAGAAAATCACCGTTGGGACATCCGGGGCCGAAAGAATAGCGTGAACTGCCGAGGCCCCTGCATCCACCCGGTAATCGCAACTGATGAGCGGGTATGGGGCCATGTTCTTGTGTTTCAGTCCAGCCACCAACGCTTGCCGGATATTCATGGCGGTGCCATTCGTGCCCGGACCAGCAATCACCGCTGCCCTGCGATGGCCCAGCGTCACTACATGCTCGATCGCTTGCAATACTCCGCGACGATAATTGATGGTGATGTTACTGACTAACTTGCGGGAATGGCACAGATTGCAAAAAACCACACCAATCTCTGCTGCGGTAAGGGAAGAGGTGGCCGAATCGTCAATCGACGAGGTCATAATCGCCACGCCGCTGACGTCGCTTTCTACGAGTTTGCGAATCACCGACTGTATGCGGGCTGGGTCGTATTCGGTATTCAACAGTAAAACGTCCAGTCCGCGATCCCACGCCGCGGCCTGAAAGCCGCGAATGACCTCGGGGAAATAAGGATTCGCAATCTCAGAAATGACAAGGCCGAACAGGCCGCTCTGCCCTGTCGCCAAGCGCCTGGCGTGAACATTCTTGTAGTAGTTCAGTTCGTTGACCGCGTCCAGTACCCGCTTTCTTGTTTCTTCGGAGATATACTGGGTCTTATTGTTGAGTACGCGCGACACGGTGGCCGGGGAGACCCCGGCTCGGCTCGCAACGTTTTTCATGGTATAAGGCACGGCGCTCCGCAACCCCTTTCGATTAGATATTCGGGCCCTCTGGCAGCGAGGCGCTACGGCGCAGGAGAGGTTCATTATAAAGAGTTGATCATAGCGGCAGTCAACTGTGCAGCAGATAGCCTCTCTGCGAAGGGGCGTGCGCCAAGGGAAATGGATGTTGGGGCCCCCGCAACAGATCATCGGGTATGGCCGTTGTGTTGGTCCCAGAACGCTGCAACCCGGTGCAATAACCCTTTAGCGTACCGCACTCCATCGGGGAGTCCTTGACAGGCGAATTGGCGGCTGTGTATACATAGAGGGTCTGTGAAATCGCTTTCTGCAATCGGTTTCTGAAATAGAATTTCTTTGCAAAAATGCTTCCCTTGCGATACGCACCCGGAAGCAGGAACTACATGTGTCCCGAAAGGAATGTTCATGGATGTATTGAAGAATCTTCCGGCAAGCTCCATATCGCGCCGCAATTTTGTAAAGTACGCCGGCTATGGCGCAGCGATTGCCGCTGCCCGGCCAGCCTGGGCGCGGGTAATCGGCGCGAACGACAGGATCAATGTTGCCGTCATCGGCCTGGGGTTGCGTGGCAACGACCACATGCAGCTCCTGCTGGAACACCGGAAACACAAGCAGGATATTGAAGTTGTCGCCCTTTGCGATGTTTACCAAAGACGCCTCAGTAAAGCATCGGCTCTGTTTCCGGAAGCCAAGACCTATACTCGCCACGAAGACGTCTTGCAGCGCGCCGACATTGATGCGGTCATTATTGCAACACCCGACCATTGGCACGCTCCCATGACCCTCGCTGCGATGGAAAGCGGCAAAGATGTCTATGTCGAAAAACCCATGACCCACACGGTGGAGGAGAGCAAAGAGGTTGCGCATCGGGCGAAGCAGCTCAATCGCGTGGTGCAGGTAGGCGTACAGGGTACTTCATGGGACCGTTGGCATAAAGTCCGCAAGATTATCGAGTCGGGCATGATCGGTCAGGTTGTTTCCGTGCAGGGCACCTACAGCCGCAACGATCCCAGCGGAGACTGGAACTGGCCCATCGATGCTGGAGCGGGACCGGAGGGGACGGGCGATAACCATATCGACTGGAAGCAATGGCTTG
This sequence comes from Acidobacteriaceae bacterium, assembly GCA_030050035.1. Lineage (GTDB taxonomy): Bacteria > Acidobacteriota > Terriglobia > Terriglobales > Acidobacteriaceae > Telmatobacter. The sequence goes on from JASIJW010000569.1 coordinate 2,304, forward strand.
GCTCGGCTCCCGAGATTCCCTTCAATGCCGACCGCTTCTTTCGCTTTCGGAAATACTGGGACTATTCGGGCGGGATTGCCACGGATCTCCATTACCACATCGTTGCGCCATTTCATTTGGCAGTGGCCAATGACTTCCCGGTTCGATCTGCCGGGATGGGTGGGTTGTGGGTCTACGATGACGGACGTGAAACGCCCGATACTTTCCTGACGGCCGCCGATTATCCCAGCAAGTTTTCGATGATGATTCAATCCAGCCAGGTCAACGAACACGGGCCGGCCATGATGGTGCGGGGCACAAAAGCCACGATCCATTTGAGCGACGAGTGGGAAGGGCCGCCAAGCCGCCAGTATGACTACGCGGATATTATCCCCGAAAGCCCCTATGTTGTTGAATTTGCGAAGCAGTATGGTGGTGAGCGAGTTCGCCTCGATGGCGTCGGGAATCAGGGCGATCTGCTGCACGTCGACAACTTTCTTGACTGCGTCCGTAGCCGCCAGCAGCCAAATTGTCCAGCGGACATGGGTTATAAAGTTATGGCGACGATCGACCTCTCTGTGCGTTCCTACCGCAATGGCGCAATGTATTACTTTGATGCCGATAAAGAGCGTGTCTTTGAAAAAAGCAGGGCGTGATGAAGCTCACGAACAACAAGACCGGGACAAAGCGCAGACTAGATGAAAATCATCGGAGCCGTTGATATTGGTGGCACCAAAATCGCCGTGGGCGCGGTGCGCGAAGACGGAACCATCGCTTATCGGACCG
>JASIJW010000068.1:0-3607 GCA_030050035.1 Acidobacteriaceae bacterium
TCCTGTGCCAGCGAGTAGCCAATTCCGCTTGACGCCCCGGTTACCAGAGCAGCTTTGTTGTTCATGTGTACTCCTCGACGAAGCATTCGAGGTTTCAAGCCGTGCATGCTTCGATGCGACGCCGCGAGAGTCGAGTTGTGCCCTGGCCGGCCTCTGACAGTTCCCGCTCAGTGAAGCAACGTGCGCTTCGTCGCCATTGCACTGGAAACATCAGCGGCCTTCTACAACAGCGTCAGGCCGCGCCTGATGGTGTTTTTACAGGCTCGAAAACGGCCGGTTATCCACGGGCCTCTCCGTCGAATTCCGGCGTTGCTCATGCGACAATGGAATTAGCCGCGATGAGTGTCCCTTCCGCAGCCGTCCCTACGCCAGTCGACGTCAATCCGCAGTTGCTTGCCCAGCACGGCATCACTGCGGACGAGTACCAGCGCATTCTTAAGGCGCTGGGGCGCGTGCCTTCCATCACAGAACTCGGCATTTACAGCGTGATGTGGAGCGAACACTGCTCGTACAAGTCCAGCCGCGTGCACCTGAAGCGCCTGCCGACCAAGAGCGACCGAGTTGTGCAGGGGCCCGGTGAGAACGCCGGCATCATCGACGTCGGCGACGGATGGGCCTGCGCCTTCAAGATCGAGTCGCACAACCATCCCAGTTACATCGAGCCGTTCCAGGGCGCAGCTACCGGCGTGGGCGGTATCCTCCGCGACATCTTCACGATGGGTGCGCGGCCGCTGGCGGTCATGGATTCGCTCCGCTTTGGCGCGATTGAAGAGCAGTCTGGTCAATCTGCGGAAGAGCGGACCTTGACGAACCGTAATCACGCCATCGTCGAAGGCGTGGTGAGCGGCATCGCCGGATACGGCAACTGCTTCGGCGTGCCCAACCTCGGCGGCGAGACAAAATTCGAGCCTTGCTACAGCGGCAACCCACTGGTGAACGCATTTGCACTCGGACTTGTTCGCAAGGATGAAATCTTCTACGCCAAGGCCAGCGGCACCGGGAATCCCGTGATCTACGTGGGCGCCAAGACCGGCCGCGACGGCATTCACGGCGCCACCATGGCGAGCGAAGAATTCAAAGAAGGGTCGGAGCAGAAGCGGCCCAACGTGCAGGTAGGCGACCCGTTCATGGAGAAACTGCTGCTCGAGGCCTGCCTTGAAGCCATGAAGACCGGCGCCATCGTCGGCATCCAGGACATGGGCGCCGCCGGCCTCACCTGCTCCACCTGCGAGATGGGCGCACGCGGCGGTGTTGGCCTCGACGTGGAGCTCGATCTCATTCCACAACGCGAAACCGGCATGTCGGCTTATGAAATCATGCTCTCCGAAAGCCAGGAGCGCATGCTGCTCGTCGCGGAAAAGGGCCGGGAGAATGAGGTGCTGCAAGTCTTCGCGAAATGGGGACTCGACGCGGTGATTGCCGGCGCCGTTCGCCCTGAGCCGCGGCTGCGCATCCGCCATCACGGCGTGCTGGTCGCCGACATTCCCAACGAATCGCTCACCGATGATGCGCCGCTGTATCACCGGCCGGTCGGCGAGTGGAAGTCGCCGTTCCCCTATGACCCGCCGGAGAAGATCGCCGCAGCCCTGGGCGCGGAACGAGACTTCACCGCAGACCTGAAACATCTCCTCGCTGCGGAGAATATCTCCTCCAAGCGCTGGATTCACCAACAGTACGATTCGATGGTGCAAACCAACACCGTGCAGGGGCCCGGTGGCGAAGCCGGCGTGATGCGCATCAAAGGAACGGGTAAAGCCGGCACCGGCGCGGCAGGACATGAGCGCGGCCTTGCCATGGCGCTCGACGGCAACGGCCGCTGGTGTTCGCTCGATCCCAAACTGGGCGCCATGCACGCCGTAGCCGAGGCTGCGCGCAAAGTGGCCTGCACCGGCGCAACGCCCGTGGCCGCCACCAACTGCCTAAACTTCGGAAATCCTGAAAAGCCCGAGATTATGGCACAGCTTTCGGCTGCCATTGACGGCATCGCCCAGGCCTGCACCGCGCTCGGCACGCCCATCACCGGCGGCAATGTTTCGCTCTATAACGAAACCCGAGGCGAAGGCATTTATCCCACGCCGGTGCTCGGCATCGTGGGCATTCTCGATGACGTGACTAAAGCCGTGCCCGCGCATTTTCAAAAGGCCGGTGATGCCATCGTGCTGCTGTGGCCCATTCCGCGCGAAACGCCCGAGCCCAACCGTCCGGTTCCTCCGCCGCAGGGCCACGTGCCCGGCCACGAGAGCTTTGCGCCCGTGGTTCTGGGCGACCGGCCCGAGGTCGTCTCCGACGCCATCGATGAAGATGACCAGGAAGTAGAAGCCGAGGTGGCTGCCTTCGGATCGAGCGAGTACGCGAAGGCCGTTCTGGGCGGCGTGTGGGGCAAGCCGCCATCCCTTGACCTTGCAGCCGAAGCTGACCTGCATCGCCTGCTCGCCACGCTCGCTGAGCGTGAGTTGGTTCGTTCGGCGCGCGACATCTCCGACGGCGGCATCGCTGTAGCGCTCGCACAATCCACATTTGAAAACGGCATCGGCGCCAGCGTAGAGCAGGACCAGTCGCTGCTCGCGCATCCACTGTTCGGTTTATTCGCCGAGCCTGCGTCAACAATAATCGCCACCGCACAGCCGGAAAAATTTCGGGAGATTGAGTCGCTCGCGGCCGAGCACAGATTCTTTGCCGCAACCATTGGCGCCACTGGCGGAGACCGGCTGCGAATTACCGTCGATCGCGAAACCTTCATCTCGGCGACAATTGACGACCTGCGCAGGCCCTGGGCCAAAGCGCTTGAAGCAAACCTGCACGGCGAGGTGGCAGCATGAGCCGGCTGCTGTATCAGGGCGTCGAAGGCGCAGCAGATCGCACGCAGGAACTCCGCACCGGCGGTCAATCGGCCTGTCTGATTCCCGATCCCTGTTCCCTGTTCCCTGCTTTTGACAAGCTCCACGAAGAGTGCGGCGTGATGGCCATTCACGGCCACCCAGAAGCCGCGCGCCAGGCCTATCTCGGTCTCTACGCGCTCCAGCATCGCGGGCAGGAGTCGGCCGGCATTGCCACTGCCGACGGAATACGGCTCGCGAACATCAAGGGCATGGGGCTGGTCTCAGAGATCTTCACCGAAGACGTGCTGGCCAAGCTACCCGGCTCCATGGCCATCGGCCACACACGCTACTCCACCACCGGCGACTCAGCGCTGCTTAATGCGCAGCCCATCCGCGTGGAATCGACCAAGGGCCTCATCGCCATTGCGCACAACGGCAATCTGGTCAACCTTGGCAACCTGCGGATGAAGCTCGAGCGCGAAGGCGCGTACTTTCAAACCACCTCGGATTCCGAGATCATCGTGCAGCTCATCGCGCACTCGCATGCTAGTTCGCTGGTCGACGCGATCGCCGACTCGCTCGCGCAGGTCGAAGGCGCCTTTTCGATCGTCATGATGACCCGCGACCGCATCTTCGCGGCGCGCGATCCGCGCGGCTTCCGCCCGCTCTCGATGGGCCGCATCAAAAATCCCGGCGCACCCGACACCATCATCTTCGCCAGTGAAACCTGCGCCTTTGATCTGCTGCGCGCCGAGTACATTCGCGATGTGCTGCCCGGCGAGCTGGTA
>JASIJW010000570.1:0-3830 GCA_030050035.1 Acidobacteriaceae bacterium
CGACTGGCTCTTCAATTCTTTGAGCAGATCTATCGCGCCGGGCACCGTCATGGTGACTTCCACTACCGTCACACCACCGGCGATCATGGCATCTACCACTGCGCGTCCCTGCGCTACGCTCTTGGCGCGCAAGACCGGGATGAGGCCTACGCGTTCGATGATTTCCTGCGTTGTTTCTACCATCCAATTTCCTCGATTCGTTCAATTCACCGGGCAATCCGCGCTGAACCGCCTTTGATCGCACGCTCTACTTCGGCCAGCGTGGCCATGCTGGTGTCGCCTGGCGTCGTCATGGCCAGCGTGCCGTGCGCAACACCGCAGCGTACCGCCCACTCGATGCCTTTGCCGGCGAGCAGGCCGTAAATCAGCCCCGAAGCAAAGCTGTCGCCGCCGCCTACACGATCGAGGATATCGATCTCGCGCTGAGGCACGTGCGTGATGCGGTCCTCGTAGAGTGCAATGGCTCCCCAGGCGTTGCGGCTTGCAGTGTGCGCGGTGCGCAGCGTGCTGGCCACCAGTTTCAGGTTGGGATACGCGGCTGCGACCTCGCGCAGCATCTCCTCGTAACCGGCAATGGGCAACTCGGCAAAATCCTCGCCCACGCCTTTGATCGTGACGCCCAGCATAGCCGAGAAATCTTCCTCATTGCCAAGCAGCAGGTCAACCTTGCGCACAATCTCGCGGTTCATCTCCTGCGCCCGTGCTTTGCCGCCGATTGATTTCCACAGCGAATCGCGAAAGTTCAGGTCGTAGGAGATGGGCGTTCCGTACTTGCGTGCCGCATCCATGGCTTCCACTGCAACTTCGGCCGTGGAAGATGAAAGCGCCGCAAAGATGCCGCCGGTGTGGAACCACTTCGCGCCATTCTGGTTGCCGAAGATTGATTCCCAGTCAAAATCGCCGCGCTTTACCTGGCTGATGGCTGTGTGGCCGCGGTCCGAACAGCCTACCGCCGCGCGCGCGCCGAAGCCGCGTTCGGTAAAGTTCAGCCCATTGCGCACCTCGCGGCCCACGCCGTCGTATGGCACCCACTTGAGCAGTGACGTGTCCACGCCACCCTGCAGGATGAAATCCTCCACCAGCCGGCCGACGGGGTTGTCCGCAAGCGCCGTTACGATGCCGGAGCGCAGGTTGAAGCAGCGGCGCAGGCCGCGTGCCACGTTGTATTCGCCGCCGCCCTCCCACACCTGGAACTGGCGTGCGGTGTGAATGCGGCCTTCTCCGGGATCGAGCCGCAGCATCACTTCGCCCAGGCTCAGGCAGTCCCAGCGTCGATTATCTTTAGGAATTGAGAGACTTTCCATGATCACTGATACTTTATCGCATCAGACTTCGGCCGGTCCTTCATCCACGGGGACGGTATCGCCCTCGCCGGGAGCGAGAAAGAGATTCGATTCAAGTCCATGCTGGCGCGTGTAAAGGTCGTAGTAGCGTCCACCGAGGGCGAACAGCTCGGCATGATTGCCGCGTTCGACGACGCGGCCCTGCTCGATGACGAGAATCTGGTCGGCGCGGCGGATCGTCGAAAGCCGGTGCGCGATGACAAATGTGGTGCGGCCCTGCATAAGCTGGTGCAGGCCGGCCTGGATCATGGCTTCGGATTCGGAATCGAGCGAACTGGTCGCCTCGTCCAGAATGAGAATGCGCGGCTGGGCGAGCAAAGCGCGGGCAATCGATAGCCGCTGACGCTGGCCGCCCGAGAGCTTTACGCCGCGCTCGCCGACGATGGTGTCGTAGTTCTCGGGGAAGCGCTCGGCGAACTCGTCTACACGCGCCGTGCGGCAGGCGGCCAGGAACTGTTCTTCGCTGGCCTCGGGGCGCGAAAACATGATGTTTTCGCGGATGGTTCCATCGAACAGAAACGACTCCTGCAGCACTACGCCAAGTTCCGAGCGATACGTGTGCAGGTCCACGATTGCGAGATCGATATCGTCCACCAGCACGCGGCCTTTGGTGGGCGTGTGGAAGGCGCAGAGCAGGCTGATGATCGTCGACTTGCCGGAGCCGGATGAGCCGACCAGCGCTGTAACGCTGCCGGGGTCGGCGCGAAAACTGATGCCGTGCAGGACCGGCTTCTCTGGCTCATATTCGAACTCTACCTGATCAAAGCGAACCGTACCGACGATGGGCGGCATTTTGACAGTGCGGCCTGGAACCTGATTTTCTTCAATCTCGGCCATGATCTCATGCGTGCGATCCAAGCCGGCAAATGCCTCTGTCAATTGCGTGCCGATGTTCACGATCTGGAAGAGAGGCGCGATCATGAAGGCGAGAAACATGTTGTAGCTGAAATAGTCTCCCACCGTCCAGGAGCGGCTAAGCACGGCGTGGCCGCCGAGCCACATGACGAGCGCCGAAACCAGGCCAAGCACCGTGGTTGAAGCCGATGACATCATACTGGTCATGGTGAGCGATCGCATCACGTTCTGCAGAAGCCGCTCCACGCCACCAGAGAAGACCGTATGCTCGCGCTCCTCGGCGTGGTAGCCCTTGATGACCCGAACGCCGCCGAGCGATTCCGTGAGACGGCCGGTGACTTCGGCGTTGATGCGCGCGCGCTCGCGAAAGATGGGGCGGATGATGCGGAAACCGTACTGCAAAATGAGAGCGAACGTGCCAATAACCGCGAATACTGTAATGGTGACCGTGACGCTGCGGTGCAGCAGGTAAACGAACGCCAGCGCGGCGGTAAGCAAGCCGCCGAGAAACTCGACCAAGCCCGTGCCGACAAGGTTGCGCACTCCTTCCACGTCACTCATGATGCGGGCGACGAGCATGCCGGTGCGATTCTCATCGTAATAAGCGACCGAAAGCAGGCCCACGTGGTGCTGCACCTGGCGGCGCAGATCCGCAATGAGGCGCTGGCCAGCAACGGAGAGCAGTTGCGTAAGCGCGTAGGAAGTGATCGCCTGCACCACCATGGCGCCAAAGACCAGCAGGATGTAGCGCAGCAGCAGTTCAGGGTGTGGGTGGAGCGGAGAGAGGACTTTATCAAGGAGCGGCTTGGAAGTGTAGGGAAGAACCAGGCCAGCGAAGCGGTTGATGGCCATGAGCAGCAGGCCGACGGCGATGAGCCACTTGCGCGGCCTGATGAGCGCCCAGATCTCAGGACCGATCTTCTTCAAGCTCGGTTTTTTCTTCGGCAGATCGCTTTGACCTGCACGTGCGCTGCGGCCGTGTGGCATGCGCTCGGCGCGCATGCCCATCCCGAGTCCGCCGCCGCGCATTGTGCTCATTCGCTACCGCTCTCTGGCACGCCGCGCTTCGATAAAGGACCGCACGCAGAAGTTGACGTAGATGAGCAACAGGCCGGCCATGATGAGCTTTGCCGCGAGCGCAATGTGATCGGGCGCGAGGCCGGCCGCGCGGGCAGCGCCGTAGCCGCGGAGGGCTTCAACGAGCGCGCCGATAAAGCCCAAAGCCCCGAGGGTGACGGCAATGTGCATGAAGATCGAGCGGCGGCGCGGGCTGGGGCTGATCGCAAGAAACCCGCAGATGCCCAGCGCAATGCCCCACCATAGCGGAATGAGAGCGGTAGGATGTTGAGATCCTGTATAGAGATAGCCGGCGAGTCCCAGCACCGCCAGAAGGACTGCGAAAACCAGTGTTAACTTTGCCATGCGGGTGCCTCCGAGAGACAGTGTACATGGGGCAGTGATGAGTCATCAGCGGCCAGGGACTGGTCGCTGCGGCAATTCACCGGTCATTCATCACTGACGTCATGTATCACTGACCACTGGTTCGCTTATCTCTGGATACGCGCCGACCCGCCCTCGGCAAAAGTACGGACCTGCTCAAGGGTAGACATCGTTGTGTCGCCCGGGAATGTG
>JASIJW010000571.1:0-6428 GCA_030050035.1 Acidobacteriaceae bacterium
CTTTGCCGGCCATTGCCGTTGGTCATGGTGGCAGCCACGTACAACTCAGTCGCAAACCCTGCGGTTGGGCATGTGCCCAGCAGGTCGCCCACCGTTGGCGCCGGCGAAACAGGCGAATCAGCTGGAGCGGCGGTCACCGGACCACTGGGCAGCGCCGCTGGCAGCGGGGGCGATCCCAGCCCGGTTACGCCCCGAACCAACGCAAGCGAAAAGGTTGCGAAGTTCGCCGGCTGGCTCGCAGTGAATCCCAGTGAAACGGTGGTGCTCTTGTTCGTTCCGTAGTGCAACACGCCGCAGCTATCGGCGCCCGTTGCCGGTGAAGTATTCAGCACCGGCGCCGCGAGCACAGCCACGCACTGCTGATTGTTCACCTCGATCACAAGCAACTGGCTTACCAGGTTCGGCGTCAGCTTGTTGCCCGCCGCATCCAGGAATTGCAGCTCAATCGAATGCTGCCCATTGGAAAGCGCTGTGCTGTCCAGTTCATATCCCAGCGCCGGCGGTTGGTAGTTAAACAGATCCGCCACCGCGTGCACGGGGTAGCATCCAATCGAGGAGCCGATGGTTGCGGAAGGAACGGTGATCAACACATTGGTTGTGCCGTTCCATTGGTAGACCGTCCAGCTACCCGTTTGCGTCACCCCATTCACCTGCACCTGGTAATAGCGGGCGCCTGCATTGTAGGCCGACTCATAATTCACCATCACCGGCAGCGTTCCGCCGAACGGTGCATCGGTTACCTGATACGGAGAACCCGATGGCGTCGTCGCCAGCCCCGTCAATTGGTTTACGAAGTTGGCGGGGATCTGCCCAATGCCCATCAACAGGGGTGCGGTGCTCGTGATACCGCCGAAGAGGACTTCTTCAATCACCGCGTCGCAACAAACCAGAAGCTCTCCCGCGTAGGGCACCGTTACGCTGGAAGGACGGAACGGCACTCCAGTCACCACCGTGTTCACCTTCCCGCTGGTCACGCTCACCGTAACGATGGAGTTCGAAGGATCGCGCTGGGGAACGTAGAGCGAATCCTGCGCCGCATCTGTCCAGGTCAGGAAGAACGGATTCGTCAATCCCGAAGCAATTGTGATGATTGTCCCACTGCTGATCTGCACCTCGTTGATGTGCCCCGCCTGATCGCTGACATAGGCATACTGCAGATCCGAACTCAGCACGATGCCAATCGGAAGGGTCAGCGCGGACGTAATCACCGTCAGCGCGCCGCTGGCGAGATTAATCTTCAGCAGGCGTCCCGGCGAAGCGTATTCCACCACATACGCTGCGTTATGCGCCTCGTCGAGAAACATCTGTTGAGGAGCGCTCATTCCTTTGGCCACCACGGTTGCGGCACTTCGATTCGCGCTGGCCAGCGCCACCTTCACCAGGTCGCCACTCCGTTCTGTTACATAGGCATGAACACCATCCGTGCTCAACTTCACGTCTTCGGGGTTGGTGTAGCCAGTTCCCAGCACCTTATACGCGGGGGTTGCAGGGGCAACTGTGAGGGAGGACAATTTGCCGCTGTCGTATTCCACAAAAATGAGTTGGTTTTGACTCGCGTTGAACGCGCTTCCAATCGCTCCGCCTAGTCCGGTCTGGAGCTGGGTCTGCGTAGGCGCCGGGACTGGCGCGGGTATGGGCACAGGTACCGGTATCGGTACTGGCGCGGGGGATGGCACTGTTGGCATTGGAGTTCTCCTTTTCCCTGTCTTTTCGTGGGCTCAGGCTCTTTCAGTGCGGAGAACGGCGAACCACCGGCTCGGCGATATAAGCCTGCGACCCAGTGTCGATGTATGGTGTCGGTGTATGCCTTTGAGGGTTCGGGGTATTTGGGGGCCGGTATCCCCGATGAGTCACTTTGGCCCGGGCAGACCTGGAAAGCTGTGACCCGAAAAGCTGTCGGAATAGAAACCGTTGCACTATCAGGCGCCCGAAAATCCGCCCTTGTCAAGTAATTTTCCTGGCCGGCGGCACGCCGGTCTCAGGAGACAGATAATCTGCTGTCCATCCTTATTTCGAGCCGCTGGTGGTTGGTCGGCAATGCAGTAGTAGCTCTTTGTTAGCGTGTGGCCCGCATATAGTCCGGCTCCCAGCGGGGCGCGTAGCTTCGGATTCATCCGCCCTGCAGCGCAGGGCATGGCAGCCAGAGCAAAGTCCGTAGAATAGGAGAGGATGGCATTTCAAGAACAATATGACGTTGCCGTGGTTGGCGCGGGACATGCGGGGTGCGAAGCCGCGATGGCTGCGGCCCGCATGGGACTCAAGACTGCGCTGATCACGATGAATCTGGATCTGATTGCGCAGATGAGCTGCAACCCGGCCGTGGGCGGCGTGGCCAAGGGGCACCTTGTACGCGAGGTCGACGCGCTGGGCGGCATTATGGGCGAAGTAGCCGACGCGGTCGGTATTCAATTCCGGCTGCTGAACTCTTCGCGGGGGCCGGCGGTATGGAGTCCGCGCGCGCAGTGCGACAAGCAGCTTTACCGCGTGAAGATGCGCGAGGTGCTGGAGAGCCAGCCGGGGCTGCACATTCGCCAGGCGGAAGTCGTCGATCTTGTGATCGACGACGGGGAACAGGGAACAGGGAACAAAGAACAGGGAACAAGGGAACAAGGGACCGAGGGAACAGAGGAGATTCCGCGGCCGCGGCGGCGCGTGCTCGGACTCAAGCTGCGCGATGGGCGGCGGCTGATGGCCGGGGCCACGATCATTACGACGGGCACGTTCTTGAATGGTCTGATCCACTGCGGCGAAGAGCGTTACCCGGCCGGACGCAGCGGCGAACCGGCCAGCGTTTTGCTGGGCGAGGCGCTGCGGGCGCTGGGGCTGCGGACGTGCAGGCTCAAGACTGGGACGCCGCCGCGGCTGGATGGGCGGACGATCAATTGGAACGCATTTGAGGAGCAGCCGGGCGACGCGGATCCGACACCATTCAGCTTTCGGACGAAGAAGATTGTGCAGCCGCAGGTGAGCTGTCACATCGCGTTTACCACGCCGGAGACGCTGCGGCTGATTCGCGAGAACGTGCATCGGTCGGCCATGTACTCGGGGCGCATTGAGGGGATTGGGCCGCGCTACTGCCCTTCGATCGAGGACAAGATCGTCAAGTTCCCGGACAAGACGCAGCACCAGTTTTTTCTGGAGCCCGAGGGGCTGAACACGCACGAAGTTTACGTGAATGGCATGTCAACGTCGCTGCCGATGGAAGTGCAGTGGCAGATGGTGCACTCGATTCCGGGGCTGGAGAATGCGGAGATGCTGCGGCCCGGTTACGCCATTGAGTACGACAGCGTGGATGCGACGGAGCTGGACCGCTCGCTGCGCGTGAAGTCGATGGAGGGGCTTTATCTGGCGGGACAGATCAACGGCACGAGCGGCTACGAAGAAGCCGCGTGCCAGGGCATCATGGCGGGGATCAATGCAGCTCTGTGGCTGAAAGGCGAGCCGCCATTCACGATGGACCGCGCGGAAGGCTACACGGGGATCCTGGTCGACGATCTGATTTCGAAAGGAACGAATGAGCCGTACCGCATGTTTACTTCGCGTGCGGAGTTCCGGCTGCACCTGCGCATTGACAACGCCGACCGGCGGTTGACGCCGCACGGGCGCAGGCTGGGGCTGATCAACGACGATGCCTGGGCGGAGCACGAGCGCAAGCAGGCGCGGATGGCCGCGCTCGAGCGATTCCTGGTTGCCGGAAAGGCGAATGCTGAGCGGCTGGCGCGCGCGGGTTTTACAGGACTGACGGGCATCGCCGGGCTGTCGTGGGCTCAACTGCTCAAGCGGCCGGAGATAACGATCGAGCCTCTGCTGGCTGTGCTGGGCGATGAGTTGAGGCGCGATCCGGCGCTGGGCTCGTTTGCCGAAGTTTTTGACCAGAACGCTGCAGCGCGGCCAGCGCTTGAACGCAGCGCGGCACGCAACGAAGCGCGGGCGGTGGAGACGGAAATCAAGTTCGCTGGTTACCTGGAACAGCAGAAGAAGTCGATTGAAAAGCTGAAGGCGGCTGAGGCTGTCGTCATTCCGGAGTGGATCGAATACGGATCGATCAGCGGCCTGTCGCGCGAGATGAAAGAAAAACTCGAACGCGTGCGGCCGCAGACGATCGGGCAGGCCAGCCGTATTCCGGGCGTGACGCCGGCGGCTCTGAGCCTGGTTCACGTGTCCATTAAATTACAGGGCGAGGCGCGTAAGCTGCAGGGCGAGGTGCGCAGGGTGCAGGGGGCGAACAGGGCGGCTGTTTCGGCGCAATAGGCTAGTCTATTGCTGCTGCTCCACGTCTGTGTTCTGTTTGCCGGTCTGGGCCTGTTCGTCATCCTGCATGTTCTGGTTACGCTTCTTGGTGCTGGCGTAGTACCCGCGGCGAGTGCGCACGATGAGCTTGCTACCGTGCGGGCCGCGCGCCTCAACGTGCACGGTGCGGTAGCCGCCGAGGCGGGCCGGCTTGGTGGAGTGGTAAGCGATCACATACTGGTTGCGGATGTCCTGCGCCACCTCAGCCGCGACGCGGTCCACGTCATCGAGCGAGTTGGGAAAATAAGCTAACCCACCGGTCTCTCGCGAGAGCATTTGCAGAGCCTCCCGGGCCTGCCGCCCCTCCTCTTTCGTCGAGTCGTACTCCAACCCGATGGAGTACACCACCGGACCGCCGAGATCCTGCACGCGGCGGATCGCCTGCTGTAGCGTGAGGTGCGAAGCGTTGTCGGCGCCGTCGGTGATGATCAGCAACACTTCCTTGCGGTGCTGCGCGTGCTTCGACAGCTCGTCGGCTGAAGCAGCAACCGCGTCATAGAGCGCGGTGGTTCCATGCGAATCGAAGCGGGACAAGCCCCGGTTGAGCGCGACGAGGTCGGAGGTAAATCCCTGGTCAAGATACGCGCGGTCTGAAAAATTCACAATGAAGGCCGCGTCGTGCGGATTGGAGGCGCGCAGCAGGTGAAAAGCGGCTGCGTTGACGGCTGCGCGCTTGTCGCGCATGGAGCCGGAGTTATCCACGAGAATGCCCATCGAGACGGGCTGATCCTGATGCTGGAATGCGTTGATCGTCTGGGGAACGCCATCCTCCCAGACGCGAAAATCATTCTGAGTCAGATCCCTGATGGTGCGGCCTTTTTCATCCATGACAGCGCAGTCGAGCAGAACTTCGTCGACGTCGGCGTGCAGAACATACATTCCGTTCTGCCCCTTCTGCGCCTCTCTCGGGTTTGCGTTGGGGTTATTCTTAGTGGTCGTGATGGACGTTACATCCGGATCGATGGAAGGAATCGGATCGCGGTCCACGTCCAGCGGCGGCTGCGCTTCGGGCTTCGTGGGATCCTGAAGGGCCACCGTTGCAGCAGTCTGCGTGGTTGCCTTGGCAGGTGCGGCCTGGGCGACGGCCGCTACTCCCAAGGCAAACGGCAACGCCGCGGCAGCGAGCAGCTCGAGACGGCGTAAAGTCATGCAGCGAAAGAAAGACATAGTCGAGACGGCGTACAACTTACATGTAGTTGGATGCAAAATCAGGCGCGGACAGCAGAGAAGAACTGCCCGCGTTCTGGGCTTGAATGCTAAGCGCAGCAGAATGCTCCGGCAGGCGCTTCCATATTGCCGACCGGCCGGAGTTTATGGCGCGAAGTTCGATGCGTTGCAGGTATTGCTCGATGTCACCGGGGCTGGAGGCGTTGGCGGCGTTTTCCACGGGACATCTGTGAAATCGAAGAAGTCGAGCAGATTGGGTTGGGCCTCATCTCGCGCGGTCAAGTGCGCGTTGGGACCGATGAAGCGGTTCTCTACGAACTTGATGATCGCGGTGTGGTCCATGGGGTTGTGGCCGACGTAATGGGCTTTTACGAACGGCGAGATGATCATGTTCGGGACGCGGAAGCCGAGTTGCGCCGCGAAGCCGTTCACGGCGGGAGCGTCCGTGGGGTTGGCGCCCGGATCGTTCGAAGACAAATCGCAGTGCGTAGTCGGCGTTCCACCCGGTGGCACGCAAGGGTTGTACGAGTCAGGATTCACGGCAATGGTCGAGATGTCGGGAATCGCGCCCATCGAGGCATCGGTGTTGTCGTTGGAGTGACCGGGTACTGGCGGCACATGATCGAATGGTCCGCCGCCCTCGTCGAAGGCGAGGAAGAAGACCGAATCGGACCACGACGAGCTTGCCATGAACGCGTTCACGATTTTGGCCACTTCCGCCTGACCATCCAGGATGTTGTTTCCCGATCCCGGATGCTCGTCGTTTTCTCCATAACCAGGCTCGATGAACGCAAAGCTGGGCAGGGTTCCGTTGGTCAGATCAGTGAAGAACTGAGAGAGCGGTGCAATGTGGTTTGGGTCGATGCAGAATGAGTTAGTTGAGTCGCCCACCACGCTCGATGGCTGCATGGGCGACGGGCATTGGCCAGAGCTGGGCATGCTCTGGATGTAGTTATAGGAGTACTGCAGAT
>JASIJW010000572.1:0-2564 GCA_030050035.1 Acidobacteriaceae bacterium
GGTCCTGCTGCTCAAGCGAGGCCCCCAGCGGCGGTGCGCTGATGGGCAACGGCAACCTTGGCGTAGTCGTTGTCAACCCCATCAACACCAAGACATTCCTTTTGGGCAAGAATGAGTTCTGGTCGCTCTCGGGCGGACAAGTTGAGCCGATGGCTTCAATGGCCTTTCCATACCGGGCATGAGCAGTGCATCTTTCGCGATGCAGGAGAACATCTACACGGGCACGGTAACGGGCCAGTTTACCCTCAACGGCAATGAGATCCAGACAAACTCCTGGGTGACGTCCAACGACACCACGAACAACTACCTGTTCACCCAGTTCACGTACTCGGGACGGGCACACAGGCGGTTACCGTCTCGCTGGCAGCGGGAAACGGCAATACCTATCCAACCAGCTCGGGGTCATCGGGCAGCGTTCTTTACTACAACGTCGCCGCCGACAGCACAGCGACAGTCGGCGGATACAACACGCATCAAGTCAGGATCGCGGTCGGCGTGGTCGGAGCCACGGGCACCATCAGCGGCAGCACGCTCCAATTCACTTTGTCGCCGGGCGCCACGGTCACGCTCGTGAGCAGCATCATGAGCAACTACGACAGCTCCAGTTACACCACTCAGTCCATCTCCAACGTGAGCAGCTCGACCGCGTCCTCGATCTCCGGCGAGCTGTCTGCGAATGAGGCTTAGTGGGCCAGCTTCTGGGATGCGTCCTACGTGGAGTTTGCCAATAACCCGGTTCTGCAAGAGGAGTACTACGGCTCTTTGTATCTGTTGGCGGCCTCTTCCGAGCCGAATACAGCTCCTCCGGGATTATGGGGTCCATGGGTAGAGGCGAACCCTGCCTGGGCCGGCGACTACACGACGGACTACAACTTCGAAACTCCGCCTTTGGCCTATTTCCCAACCAACCACGTTGCATTGGGGGATTCGTACGACACGGCTATGGAGACCTGGTTGCCCGATGCCGAGGCCAATGCCACCAGCAACGGATACACCGGGCCGTACTGGCAGTGCCATTTCGGCCCTCTGTCCAATGGCAGCTACGAGACGCCCACCGGCGAAGAAAATATCAAGTCCAACGGCGCCTTTCTGGCGACGATCATGCTGAATCATTATTACTACACCCAGAGCGCTAGCTACGCTGCTTTTATTTGGCCGACGATTTCAGAGGCAGCAACGTTCTACCAGAATTACCTCAGCTCGAACGGCACCACTTATGACGACGTTGACGATTCGCAGGTTCAGAAGATCCCTATCCCGAAACCAACGGCACAATGTCGCTTGGGTTTATAAGGAATCTCCTTCAGGGCGCTATCAATCTGAGCACGGTGCTGGATGAAAGCTCGTCGCAAAGGGCAACCTGGCGAAACATCCTCGATAACCTCACCACATTTAACGGCGAGACCAGCACCACTGGGGGCCTTCCATACCCGACGATCACCCGAAATGGGCTGACGGTCTTCGCAAATGAGCAAATTGGGGACCAATGGGCAACGAATGGAGATGAAATTTGGGGTATCATAACCGCGGGCGCGGTCGGGCTTGGATCGAGTTCGACGCTGCTGACGATAGCGCAGAACACGGTCGCGGACTTGATACCCCCGATTTCCTCTAGCACCCCTCTTTGGGTAATGTGGGCTCCTGCAGCGGCCAGAGTTGGATACAGCCCATCATCCTCCATCCTTTCGAATGTGACCACTGAGGTTAACAATCAAGCCGAGCAGAATCTATACATGAACATCAACGGCGGCGGGATTGAGAATGAGGCGTTGGTGCCGTCCACTATCTCCGAAATGATGATGCAGTCGTTCCAGGGGAACATCATTCTCTTCCCGAACTGGCCTTCGAATACGAATGCCACTTTGGCGACAATCTGGCCTACGGCAACTTCCTGGTCTCCAGCGCAATCTCCAACAACGCAGTTCTGTATGCGCGCATCATCAGCCAGACAGGGCAGACAGTCTCGATGACCAATCCGTGGCCGGGCCAGTCTGCGCAGTTCTATCGCAACGGCACCAATGAAGGCACGCTTTCGGGCACGACCTTCTCAATTACGACCTCGACCAATGACGTGCTGCTGCTGGCGCCGAGCGGGACGACCTTGGACACGATTGGCGCAGAGATGGAGCAGCCGCTTACGGAGTTAAGCAGTGGAAGCAACGGCGGCCTAGGGTCGGTACTGCCGTATAACGTCAACGCCATTTACACCAACGGGACCAGCTTCTCGACCGGCGGCGCAGACGGCGGTCACGCCCTCTCTGCAACTCTGCTGGGCGCTTCGCAAGCGTTTAACGGGACGACATTCACCTACGGTCCGTCCAACGCGCCCGATGCCTTCAGCAACCAGACAGTAGCGTTGCTACCCGGATCGTTCAGCTCGCTGAATATCCTGGCCTTCGCTGTAAACGGCAGCCAGGCCTCGCAAACGTTCCAGGTGAATTACACCAACGGCACGTACTCCACCGTCACGCAGAGCATCAGCGACTGGTGCGTTCCGCAGGGCTATCCGGGCGAGACGAAGGTAGTCACGATGTCCTACCAGAATACCAATACAGGCGGGGAAA
>JASIJW010000573.1:0-2570 GCA_030050035.1 Acidobacteriaceae bacterium
CAGCGTATGCCCGGAGCTGCACCGGGGCTGGCTAGACGCGCCTTGGTTCCGCGTCCGCGCCTGCCCGGGTGTGACCCAAACTCCGGAACAAACGCCCCAATAATAGAGAAATACTTACTGAGGATTTGTGTCCTCGACGTTCCGTTGCACCGGCTGCATCTCCTGCACGGTGTAACCTGCGGGCGCCTGAAACAGACTCGGGTCCGGCTCGTTGCGATCGATGTCGGAAAGCTCCACGCGTGAATTTCCTGTACGCGGATCATCGGTGATCTGCAGGACGTCGGTGTGGAGTTCGGACGAAGTCCAAGACTCTTCGGTCACCGTAATCTGCTGGTCGTTGCCTTCGCTACCCGCGGGAATGATGCGCGTGATCCGCCGGCCATGAGCGAGCACGCCATTGATGTTTTGCGTCCCAAGATCCTCGATATGGAAGTCTGGATTCGGCTTAGGCTGGACTCGCGGCGGAACCGGTGTGGTTACCTGGTTGTTTTGCTGAACGGGGACGTGATGCGCCGGCTGCGGTTGAGGAAAGTGGTTTAGGGTTACGGTTTGGCTGTTCGATGTCCAATTCATTTGGATACCGTTCACCGGGTCAAACACGTTATAGATGGTGACATGCTGCCGGCCGGTCAGGGCCGTATCGAGCTCCGTCGCGTGGTAAGTGCGTCCCTCGGAGTCGCGGGCCTCCTTTGCCGTCGTCGTATGCGTGATGGTGGTTCCGTCAGCCAGTGTTTGTACTCTTGTGGTCGTCCGGGTGGCAGAATACGGCGCACCCTCGAGTCCTCGCAGACCCAATGCTACCCCTGACGCACCAACCCCGCCGCCGGCACCCACAACCCCCTGCGAACTAACTATGACTTGTGCGTGAAGGCTACTCGCTGCGGCGATCGCGAACGCCGCAAGCACAGAAATGCGCACTGGGCCGGTAACTTTCATGGCGTTCTTCCTTTCGGAGAAAAGTGTAGCGCCGGTGTATTTGGCCGGCAATTGAATTTATCCTCCATCGGTTGAATTTATCCTGCATCCATCGCCTGAAGCATGTGATCCTGTTTCGGCAGGCATTGTTGGCTGTTCTCGTCGAGGATCAGTGGCGGAGGAGGCCGGAACCTTGCGGCATCCGCGCTGACCCGGAAAGGACGCCCCGGGGCAATGTTCGCTTCTCTTCCGGCCAGTAAGCAGGCCGTTTTCAAACAACTCTTTGACGGCTATTCGGGTCCGCCGTTTGCAATACGTCTGTGGGACGGATCGCAGTGGTTTTCACATGGCGACGCGCCGCCGGTCTGCACCATCGTCCTTAAAGAGCGCAGCGCACTGGCGGCGCTGCTCGTGGCGCCGAACGAAGTGACGCTTGGTGAGGCCTTTATCCACGAAAGCCTGGATGTGGAAGGCGACCTGTTTTCCGCCTTCGCCATCGCCGAGCATATCTTCGACCGCCCGCGCCGTCTGCGCCACCAGATTGCGGAGCGATTTGCCGCAGCGGCATTCGGTCTTGGCCAGCTTGCCAGGCTCGGCGCACTCAGCTCGCGCCGCCGCGATCGCGCTTCGATTGCCTACCACTACGATCAGCCGGTGGAGTTCTTCGCCTCCTGGCTGGGCGAGACGCTGGCGTACTCCTGCGCCTATTTTCGCTGGCCGGAGCAGACGCTCGACCAGGCGCAGAAGCAGAAGCTCGATCTGGTGTGCCGCAAGCTGCGGCTGGAGCCGGGCGAGCGGTTTCTCGACATCGGCTGCGGCTGGGGCAGCCTGCCCATGCATGCGGCGCAGGAGCACGGTGCGCAGGCGCACGGTATTACGCTGAGCCGCGAACAGGCCGCGACGGCGCAGCGGCGCATCGAGCTCGCCGGGCTCGATGGCTGCTGCTCGGTTGAGCTGGGCGACTACCGCGACCTCGAGCACGATAGCCGCTCTTTCGACAAGATCGCCAGTGTGGGCATGTTCGAGCACGTGGGGCTGAAAAATCTGCCAGTCTACTTCGGCATTGCCCGCAGGCGGCTGCGCCCGGGCGGCCTGATGCTCAATCACGGCATTGCGCGAGCGACGGCCGCACCGGTGCGGCAGAGCTCTTTCATCAGCAGGTATGTTTTTCCCGACGGCCGGCTGGTGACGCTGCCCCAGGCTCTGACCGCGGCGGAGACGCAGGGGCTGGAGGTGCGCGACGTGGAAAATCTACGCCAGCATTACGAGCTAACGCTGCGCTGCTGGGTCGAGGGCCTGCGCCGCGATGCCGATGCCCTGCTCCGCCTGGTGCCGAAGACGACCTACCGCATCTGGCTGCTGTATATGGCCGGGTCGGCGGCGGCATTCCGGCGCGGAGACATTGGACTCTACCAGGTTCTGCTCAGCCGGCCTGATCGTGGCAATTGCCGCCTGCCGCTAACCCGGGATGACTGGTACGCTTCGCGCGAGACGGGCGGCGGCAAACGCGATTTAAGCTTGCCTGAGAGATCTAATTTCTAGCGAGACTTGCCAGAGAGACAGATTTTTAGAGAAACCGTCAGATTGGGAGTCTGATCATGCCTTCCTCCGGAACCGGAGCCGATATCACGGAACGCGATGCCGCCGACCTGCTG
>JASIJW010000574.1:0-32680 GCA_030050035.1 Acidobacteriaceae bacterium
GCATGATCGAGCCATTCAGCGAAAAGCAAGTCGCCAGCGGCGTAATTTCCTATGGCCTTTCCTCCTACGGGTACGATCTCAGGGTCAGCGACGAATTCAAGATCTTCACCAACGTCAACAGCGCCATCATCGATCCCAAGAAATTCGACGAGCGCTCCTTTGTCTCTGTCCAGGCGGATTCCGTTATCATTCCGCCCAACTCATTCGCCCTCGCGCGCTCGGTCGAGTACTTCCGCATTCCGCGCGACGTGCTCACCATCTGCGTCGGCAAGTCCACCTACGCCCGCTGCGGCATCATCGTTAACGTCACGCCGTTCGAGCCGGAGTGGGAAGGGTTCGTGACCCTCGAAATCTCCAATACCACCCCCCTCCCGGCGCGCGTCTATGCCAACGAGGGTCTTTGCCAGATTCTCTTTTTCCGTTCCGACGAGCCTTGCGAAATCAGCTATGCTGATCGTAAGGGCAAGTACCAGGGGCAACAGGGTATAGTACTGCCCAAACTGTAGATCGCTTTTCGGCCGTGGGATCAAAGGGCAACGGCGGCGAAAAGGGCTCCAACTCAAGCCAAGTTCAAGCTAACGGGAGCGGAACATGCTGGGCGCAGCGAAGGTTGGCCCCATCCGGATCGGCCTCGTAGCCGATGAGCCCATTCGCATGGCCGGACTCGCCAGCATCTTCGAGTTGCCCGCCGAAGAAGGCAAGCGACAGCTCGTGCCTGTCATCGGCAGCACTGCAGAGCTTCTCGCCGGCGCCGCTCCTGAGTACCTCGTACCCGATTACCTGGTCATTGACCTGCACTCCGCCACCGGCTTCGACGCCCTTGAGACAATCCGCCGCTCCCGGCCCGAGATCAGGCTCATCGTGATCGGCCCCGAAGGCGACGATGAGCTGGTGATGAACTCCATCGTTGCCGGCGCCAGGGCCTATCTCGACCCCACCGCAGGCCCGGAGGTCGTCCGTCACGCTATTGAAGTAGTCACCGAAGGCTCCATCTGGGCGCCACGGCGCCTGCTCTCCAAACTCATCGACCGGCTTATCGACCGGCTGCTGCTCAAAGCGCCCGACGCCGGGCTCACCCCCAGCCCGCAGCTCACCGCCCGCGAGCGCCAGGTGCTCGAGCTCATCATGTCTGCGCGCTCCAACCGCGAGATTGCCGCCGTCCTTGGCATCGAAGAACGGACGGTGAAGGCTTACGTCGGCCGGCTGATGCGCAAGACCGGCGCCGATAACCGGATCAAACTTTCGATGTCCGCGATGAATCTGGCGCTTTTTCCACAAGATAGAGCCGTGGCACCCGAACCTATGCCCTCCCGATCCATTACTGATAGGTAAACTCCTAGGTTACCTTGAGGCATAGTCCTTAAGTACTCTTGTGCTAAAAGGTCATTTTCCACAATATATATCCAGAAACAACGCAGATCTGGGGAAAGGAGTTCCCAGGCAGCATGTTTCGCATGACGCCTGGGAACTCCTCTTTTTTAGTTTTCTGCAAGTGTTCGCCCCTCAGTCCGAACCGGCGCAAAGCGGCAAGACCCGCCAGGGTCAAAATTCGGCCGTAGATTTCCACAGAACATCACTACCGGCACGATAGTAGTCTTGGCTCGCCCGAAGGGCGTCGAGCCCTACCGATAGCTACCGGTGCATCCGCGAAAGCAGATAAAGCACAATCGAAAGTACCACGCTGATCAGGATTGACGTCCCCAGCGGGAAGTAAAACGAAACGTGCTTCCCCTTGTACGCCATATCTCCGGGCAAGCGGCCCAGCGGCAGCCCCAATCGCCCCGCCACTATCAGCACAACGCCCGCGAGCGCAATCACCAAACCCACGCCAACCAGTATTTTGCCCACCCCGCTCATGCTTCAATTCTGCCTCAATCCTCAGTCCAGCCGCGCGTTTCTACACGCACCGCATCGATTACCCTGAAGCCATGCGCACCATCACCCTGGAAGAGCATGTCTCTACCGTCGAGTTCCAGAAGGCCGTCGAAGCGCAGGGGCGGCGCGGCGCTCCTTCCGAATATCTGCGCCGCATTCAGGCCAAGCTCGCGGATATCGGGAAGGGACGGCTGGCTGACATGGATGCAGGCGGCATCGACATGCAGGTGCTCTCGCTGGCAGGCGGCGACATGGAGAACCTCGACACTGCCACGGCGACAGCGCTGGCCCGCGACACCAACGACCAAATCAACGCAGCCGTGCGCGCTCATCCGAACCGTTTTGCGGCCTTCGCCACGCTCAACCTGCGCGAGCCGGAAACTGCAGCGTGGGAACTTGAGCGCTGCATGCGCGAGCTCGGAACAAAAGGGGCGCTGGTCAACGGCACCAGCGGTGGACTGTTTCTCGACGATCCGCGATTCACGCCGTTCTGGGAAGCAGCCCATAGCCTGAATGCGCCTGTTTATCTGCACCCGGCGCCTCCGCCCCCGCCCGTCAAGCAGGCCTATTTCAGCGGCCTGCCCGAGGATCTCGGCTTCTTTCTCTCCACTGCCGGCTGGGGCTGGCACGTTGAAACCGGCCTGCACGCACTGCGCCTCATTACATCAGGGCTCTTCGACCGATATCCAAAATTGCAGCTGATCATCGGCCACATGGGAGAAAATCTCCCCTATTCGCTGGCCCGCGCCGATGCCGTCCTCTCGCGCAGCCGTGCACCGATTCAGCGCACAGTTGCCGAGTACTTCCACGAGCATTTCCACGTGACCACCAGCGGCTATTTCACCCTGCCGCCGCTCCTGTGCATGCTCCAGGTTGTTGGCGCCGAGCGGATCCTCTTCTCGGTCGATTATCCGTTCAGCACCACCGAGCAGGGACGTCGTTTTCTCGATTCTCTGCCCCTCAGCCCCGCCGACCTTGAAAAAATCGCGCACGCCAACGCCGAACGCCTGCTCGGCATTCCTGCAACAACAGTTTGACGGTTGCACGCGGCTATTCCTCGGCAAGCGCATCCAACTCGCGCAGATCGCGTCCTTCTGTCTCCGGCAGCAACAGCACGCTGAGCACCATCACCAGGTACGCCGCTCCGGCAAACAACGCAATCGCCCAGCCAAGCCGCATACGCGCGCTGAAGTAGCCCACAAACGCCGGAAACAGCGCGCCCACGCCGCGGCCCAGGTTATAACTGAATCCCTGTCCGGATCCGCGCAGCGCAGTCGGAAACAGCTCCGTGAAGAAGCTGCCCATCGGACTGAACGAACCCGAAGGAAAGAATCCGAGAGGAAACCCCAGCAACAGCGTTGCATGGTTGCTCAACGGGAAAACAGTATAGGCCGCAATGGCCACAAACGAGCCTGCAGCAAACAGCGCGAGCGACCACTTTCGGCCGATCCAGTCCGTAAGGTGCGCGCTCACAAGATAACCGCAGAACGAGCCCAGGATCACGATCATCAGGTACGCGCCCGTCGAGGTCACCGACAATCCCCGCGCATTCAGATAAAGCGGAAGAAAAGTATTGACGGCGTAGTAGCCGCCCTGCGCGCCCAGCGCAACCAGCGATGCAAGCAGCGTCGTGCGCAGGATGGGCCGCGAAAAAATCCTAAGGAAGCGCGCAGAGCCCGCGCCATGCGCCCTACGGCTGCTTTCAAACAGCTCCGGCTCCTCCACGTGATGCTGAATCCACACCGCGAGCAGCGCAGGCAACAGACCAATCCAGAACATCACCCGCCACGCTAATGCCGCAGGCAAAAGCCGAAAGAGAATGGTGTAGCAAACCGCAGCCATGCCCCAGCCAATCGCCCATCCGGATTGCGTCGTTCCCACCGCACGCCCGCGGAATTTGGCGCGGATTCTTTCGCCAATCAGCACTGAGCCAACTGCCCACTCGCCTCCGAATCCCAGCCCCTGAATTCCGCGCACGATGAACAGCTCGTTGAACGTTCTTGTGCAACCGCTCAGGAACGTGAAGACGGCAAACCAGACAATCGTCCACTTGAGCACCCTCACCCGCCCCCAGCGATCGGCCGCAAGCCCGGCGAGCCAGCCGCCCAGCGACGATAAGAGCAGCGCCGAAGTCCCCAGCAATCCGGCCTGCCCCTTGCTGATGTGCCACAGCAGAATGAGCGATGGCAGCACGAAGCTATAGACCATCACGTCCATTCCATCGAGCATCCAGCCGGAGAAAGTGGCAATCAGCGTCGTGCGCTCGCCCTGATCAAGCTGCGCAATCCAGCTACCGCGCTCCTGCTCCACGCCGCGACCGGCGAGGTCATCAGGCTGCTGCGTCGGTGCTTTCAACTCCGATTGCATGCACTGCTCCTTCACACCACCGGCATAAAGCAATTCGCGGCAACTGAGTCAACCCCGAGTCTCCGCCATGCACACCGTAGATTCATGAAAATAAAGCACATATTTCTCTGCACAAGATTGCCGGAAATTGCCTGCCGTTCACCTACACTAAAAATCGTTGAGCGGTCCGCTCAGCAGCGACAGGCCCTCCTTGGGGGTTTTGTCCCGGAGCCAATGGATAGGGCCGTAAACTCTTGATTCCAAAACAGCTGATAACAACATCTTGCGGGACAGATATATACGGCGGGCGCATCACCATAACCCCCAAAGAATCAGATAAATCCCCTCAGATGAGGGGGTGGGGCCCCGGGGCCAGGCGGACCCTTCCAGGCGGATCTGTGCCGAGCGATCGCAGATGTCATTCACCGGCCCGTCAAACCAAAATCCGCTACGAGGTGCTTCCCCACCCGCCTCCGCCCGGAGTCTCGATCCGGATCACATCATGCGCTTCCACGTAATGCGTTCCCTTGCCGGCCAGCGCCGCGGTCTCGCCATCGTGCGTGCGCAAAGTGTCGCATCCTTTTTGGCCGTCCTCGCCGCCGGCCAGCCCGTACGGCGCAAACTTTCGACGGTCGCACAGGAATGTAACCTGCGCCGGCGCCAGCAGTTCGATCTCCCGCACCAGCCCGTTACCACCGCGGAATTTCCCCTTGCCTCCCGATCCGCGGCGATAACCGTAGTGGCGTACGCGAAAAGGATAGGCATACTCAAGCGCCTCAATCGGCGTGTTCAGCGAGTTCGTCATGTTGCAGTGCACGCCATCGATTCCGTCCATCCCCGGCCGCGCGCCCATACCGCCGGCCGTGGTTTCGTAGTACGTAAAAGGAGCGCCAGTGCGATGATCGAAACCTCCCACCGTCAAATTGCTCATCGTCCCATAACTCGCCGCAGGCACACGATCGGGCGCAGCTTTAGCCAGCGCCCGCATCAGGGTATCGGTAATTCGCTGGCTCGCTTCCACGTTGCCGCCGGCCACCGGAGCCGGAAGCTTCGCATTCACAATCGTCCCCTCGGGCGCGATCAGCGTCACCGGGTTCATCAATCCGGCCGTCGCCGGCGTGTCGTCTTCGAGCAGACAGCGCAGCACATAGTAAGTCGCCGAGTAAGTGATCGGATAAACCGCATTCACGCTGCCTTGCACCTGTGGCGACGAGCCGGTGAAGTCCACCACCGCCGTGCCTGCGCCGGAATCAAATGTAATCGCAACAGCAATGCGAATGGGGTCGCTCGTCACGCCATCGTCGTCCAGAAAGTCCTCTGCCGTGAAAGTGCCCGCAGGCATCTTGCGCAACTCCGCACGGATAAGCCGTTCGGAATACGCGATGAGATCGCCCGTCAGCGCCCTCACTTTTTCCGGGCCATATTTGGCGACGACCTCCCTGATCCGCCTTTCGCCCACACGGCATGCGCCAATCTGCGCCGCCAGGTCGCCCTCGCGCTCCTCCGGCGTGCGCACGTTGGCCAGCAGCATCGCCAGCACGCCCCGTTCCATCTCACCCTTGCGCACCAGGTGAATGGGCGGAATGCGAATGCCTTCCTGATAGATCTCGCGCGCCGGGCCCATCGAGCCCGCGTACATTCCGCCCACATCGGCATGGTGCGCGCGCGAAGCAGTATAGAAGGAAGGCTTGGATTCATTGCCGATGAACACCGGCAGAACCAACGTAATGTCGGGCAAATGCGTGCCGCCGGCATAAGGATCGTTCAGGATGGCGATGTCGCCGTCTTCCATGTGCAGATTGCGCACTACCGCGCTTACTGACATCGGCATCGCGCCAAGGTGCACCGGCATGTGGTCGCCCATGGCAATCACCCGCTCGCTGCCGTCGAACAGCGCGCAGGAGTAATCCCGCCGCTCTTTGATGTTCGGCGATATCGAAGTGCGGCGCAGCGCCGCACCCATCTCTTCGGCAATGGAGTGAATGCTGCTCTGAAACAGAGCCAGCTCAATCGGATTGCTGACCTGATTTGCCGATTCCGTCAGCAGGCTCTCCATCAGTGCACCTCAGTCACTAAGTCGATCACTAAGTTGCCCAGCCCGTCTACGCGCAGCACATCGCCAGGAGGAAGAATCGTTGCCGAGCTGTATTCGGTCACAATCGCCGGACCGCGAAATCCATCGCCTGGCCGCAGCAGGTCGCGGTTGTATATCCGTGTCTGGTGAAATTCGCCGTCGAAGTAAACACTGCGGCTGCCCGTCAGCGCCTGGGCTCCGTCACCATCCGTCAGCGGCTGCCGCACCTGCTCAAATTTTTCAGCCGGCGCGACCATTCGCACGCGCAGATTCACAACTTCGATTTGCCTCGAATCGCTCTGGAAGCCGTAACGGCGTTGATGCAGCGCGTGGAACTGCGCTGCCATCTCCGGCTCAAACGGAACATTCAGCTCGTAACCCTGTCCCTTGTAACGCAAATCCGCCGAGCGGTACGAAATGCCGTCAAGCCCTTCGGCCTTGAAATCCTCGCGGCCCACTACTTCCATCTCCTTGTAGATGGCATCAAGCGGCGCACCCAGCGGCAGCATTACCGTTCTGGAGTATTCGCGCATGGTATCTGCAAGCAAAATGCCCACCGCGGAAAGCGCGCCCGGAAGCGCCGGCACCAGCACGCGCGGCACGCGCAACGCGTGCGCCAACTGGCACGCGTGCACCGGACCTCCGCCGCCGAAAGCCACCAGCGTAAAGTCGCGCGGATCGTATCCGCGCTCCACCGAGATCACGCGAATCGCCCTGGCCATGGATGTTTCGATGACCTGCAGAATCCCGGCAGCAAAATCCTCCACGCTTGCGATCGATCCCCTGGCCCTTTCCATGAACATACGCGTGCGCGCCACGTCGAGCTTCACCGCGCCGCCCAGAAAACTCTCTGGATCGAGCCGGCCCAGAATGAGATTCGCGTCCGTGACCGTTGGCAGTTCGCCGCGCCCGAAGCAGACCGGCCCTGGCATCGATCCCGCCGACTCTGGCCCCACGCGCAGCATTCCGCCGGCGTCAAATCGCGCAATCGAGCCGCCACCCGCGCCGGCCGTATGGATGTCGAGCATCGGAATGCCGATGGGAACTCCGGCTACCAGCGACTCATTGCTGATGTGCAGCCCGCCCGCGGTTTCGTCCACCAGGCACACATCGGTCGAAGTGCCCCCCATGTCGAATCCGATAATCCGGTCGAATCCCGCCATCGACGCCAGCTTGAAAGCGCCCACCACACCGCCGGCGGGTCCGGAAAGCACCGTCCTTACCGGCTCGGTCGAAGCAATTCGCGCCGAAATGCTTCCTCCCGAAGACTGCATCACTTCGAGCCGCGAATTCTTGTACCGCTCTTCAAGGCGCGTGGCCAGATGATCCAGGTAAGTTCCCACGATCGGCGCAAGATAGGCATTCGCCACCACGGTCGATCCGCGCTCGTACTCGCGAAACTCAGGCAGGATGCGGTGCGAAACAGAAAGCGGCAGGCCAAGCTCTTCCAGCCCTGCAGCCACTTCAGCTTCATTCTGCGGATTGGCGAAGGAAAACAGAAGAGAGATAGCGACCGCCTGCACGCCCGACTCACGAATCCGCTTCACCAGTTCCTTCATGTCCTCTGGATTTACTTTTACGAGCCGCTCGCACTCAGGACTCGTCCGCTCAGCGATTCCGAATCGCAGCCCCTCCGGTACCAGGCACTCCGGCGGTGGCTGAAACCAGTCATAGAGCTTGGGCCGCGCCTGCCGCCCGATCGATATCGTATCTTCAAATCCCTTGGTAGTCACAAACGCGACGCGCGCGCCGCGGCGCTGCAGCATAGTGTTAGTTCCAACAGTAGTCCCATGCCGCACTACCAGTTCCGGACCCGCAACAATCTGCTCGAGCCCGTTCAACACCGCCTCGCTGGGATCGTGCGGTGTGGAAAAAACCTTGAGGACGACCAGCTTCCCATCTTTCAGATACACGCAATCGGTAAATGTGCCGCCCGTATCAATAGCAATGCGCATGCGTGACTACAACCGCCTTTTCTGTTCGTCCAACAGCAGGATAGATCCAGAAACTATGTACTACCGGCTGAATAGCGTCCGCCGCCGTCGGCCCGCGCGATGCTTCTTGGCCCGCGCCATCCGCGTCATTGCTTCCGCTAATGCCTTCGACTCGGGCGACAGCATTGCCGCGGCGGAGTAGTTCGCCGACCGCAGATCGATATCGGCGCTGCGGCGGTTAGTATTCACCAGGTGCTCGATTGCGTGCTGCCTAGCCATCTCCGGGTTGCCGGCCTTGATGGCGCGCACCAGGTTCTGGTGCTCCTCAACAAGCTGGTGACCGTAACTATCCATCACGATCACCAGGTAGTAATACCGCATCAGCCGGGTTTGCACGTTTCGAACGACCTCGAGAAACGCGTCGTTGCGCGAGGCGCCGGCGATACTGATATGAAAATTCCGGTTCCACTCCAGAAAGTTGTAGTAGCTGTTTTTTTGCCCGTCGTGGTACTCGTAACCTGCCCACGATTCGATTTCCCTGACCTGAACTTCCGTTGCCCTCTGTGCCGCCAGGGCAGCAACCGCAGGCTCAACCACCGCCTGCAATTCGTTCAGGTTCCGGTACTCTTCAATCGTCAGCGGCGGAATGCTGTAGCCGCGGAATGGAATCATCTGCATGAGCGATTCGCCGCATAATCTGCGGCACGCTTCCCGCACCGGCGTGCGGCTTGCTTTATACCGCTTGCACATCTCCTGTTCCGAAATAGATAATCCCGGCTGCAGAATGCAGGTCACAATATCTTCTTTTAATTCCCGGTAAATCCTCGACGACTCGGTCATGTTTCCCTCGGCAAGACCCGGAAGCAAACGAGGATCCCGGGTGAAATTCTGCAGCTATAAATTTACCTTTCGGTGGCGTGGGCAAGCTATTTGCAATCCGGAGTCTTCAGCGGGAAGCCACCACTTTCTGCGATGATGGCGCGTTCTGCTGGCTGCCGGTCTCCACCAGATTTTCATACATCAGGGCATAGGTTGCCAGCCAGTGCGTGCCAAGGTAACCTCCTAACCCGATCTTGCTGTACCCCTGTTTGCCATTGATATCGGCCAGCTTGCGGTAAGCTTCGGCGCGTGGATCGCTCGCAGGCAGGCTCCTCGCGATCCACATCAGGTCGGCAGCACGCTGAAAGTTAAGCCCGATCAGGTGCGCATTCGGCAGGCCCTCTTCGTCGGTGCCCGTCGTGTCGCGATTGTTGCCGTGCACAGCATCAATGTCCTTGCCATACAGAGCAAAATCCTGCGAATAGACTGGCGGTAGAAAATCGGTGAGCCACTTGGCATAGTCCTGCGGGCCCAGGACGCGACCCATCACAGCGGCTTCCGCCAGGCAAGGCGAAGCAAAATCGCCAAACACCGGCTCGGCGGCGGTCGGGCAATGCTTGTCATTTCCGAACAACCGCATTGCGTTTTTCCGGATGGTCTCCTCCATCACCTGGTCGTGCGTGTTTGCCACATAATCCAGAACAAACCCCATGTCCAAAGCCGTATTCGGATGCAGTCCCACGCGGATCGGATAATTCAACGTGTTCAGATAATCCTCGAAGGCCTTAGCAAACCATGTGGCCATCGGCTCCAGCACGGCGGCGGCACGACGGCCATCTGGATCATCCCAGGACTTGAGTTCGCCATAGAGCTTGAGCAGCCACGCATACCCGTACGGCTTCTCGAAATCGGCGCCCACGCCAGCCAGATGCGTAAAGTAATCCATCTCGCCATCAATGTTCTCTTTCTGGATGTGATAATTCAGCTCCTGGCGAATGGCCGGGGCCACGCCGATCGTGGCATCGCTCTTGATCAGCGACACCATCATCCAGGTTGAATTCACACTCGAGTGCCAGTCCAGGCAGCCGTAGAAGGCGCGATGGCGGTCGTAGTCGGCCGGAATCTGCGGAGAGCCGTCACGCTGCCAAAGGTATGCGGCAGACCGCGCCTCGCCCAAACCACCCGGTCCGGGAGCATGCGGATGCTCTTCACACCCCAGCGGATCAGCTGCAAGCGCCAGCCGCGCGGGCTCCGTATACGCCGGCGGACTCACCACGCCGAGCGACTTCACATACGCAACCACCTGGGCGACGTCAGATCCTTGCGCCTGCGCAGACGCTGGCTTTGCCGCAACGGCGCTGCCCAGAGCCAGAGCAACGGCCGCCAATCCAACACGGCACTGTTGACAATGCTTTTCGCTGATACGATTCATCGCTATTCGCCCTCACAGGTTACTGCTGCGTGTTTTCGGCTTGCTCTTCGCCGCTGTCGCCTTCCCTGCCCTTAGGTTTTTCCGGCGCGGCAGTCGGCGCCGGGCCTTTGGCGGCGTTTTCATAGAGCATGGCATAGGTTCCCAATAGATGCTGGCCCTCGTAGCCGCCAACTGAGATGTTCGCGTAGCCCCAGTTGGCGTTCATTGCAGCCAGACGGCGCAGAACCGGAACGCGCGGATCGTCCTTCGGCAATGCGTAGGAAATCGTCAGCATACTGGTAGCACGCTGGAATTCGAGCGCCACCAGGTGCGCCTGCGCCATCTGCTGCAGCTGCGCATCCGGACCGGTTATGTTCGAGTGGCTGATATCGACCGGCTTTGCATAGCCCTGGAATACGTCGGAGTAGACGGGAGGAAGATAGGCGTCGAGCCACTTGAGATAGGCCGCCTGATCCATCACCCGCCCCATCAGCGCCGCTTCGCTCAGGCACGACGAAATCAAGTCTGTGTTTTGCGGTTCATAGTTTGTCGCGCAATCTTTGTCCTTGCTGAAGAGCCGAATAGCGTTGTTCTGAACCGCTGTCTTCAGTGTCGTATCGTCGGAGAGCGTCGTGCCGTCCAGGATCAGGCTCATCGTCCACGCCGTATTGGTCTCCACGCCGGAGCGGTAGGGGAACTTCAGATCGTAAAGATAGAAGACCAGCCGCTCGCTCATCCACTTGGCCAGTGGCGCCAGCGCCGCAGCCATCTTTGTGTCGTCCGGCGAAAAGCCTCCCTTGCTTTCGCCGTAGAGCTTGATCAGCCAGGCATAGCCATAGGGCCGCTCAAAATTAAGCCCGCCAGGCCGCGGCCGCTCGTTTTGGAAATACGCCAGCTCGCCATCCATGTTGGTTTTGCGGAAGTGCGTGGTGGCGATGTCCTTGATGTCGGAGGCAACAGCGATCTTACGGTCCTGGTTGAGCGTTGACATCAGCATCCACACTGACGCCACGGCATCGTGCCAGCTCCCGCATCCAAAAAAAGCGCGGTTGTGGTCGTACGCCTCGAGAATCTGCGGCGATTTGTCGTACTGCCATAGATAGTTGTTCCGGTTAATAGGCGCTTCCTGCGGATGGTCCATGCACAGAATCGCGGAGGTAGCCAGCATCTCCTGTCTGGCCTCATCGAACGCCGGCAGATTGGCCGCCGGCAGACTATTCAAGTACGCGGTCACCTTTGCGGCGTCGGCCGTCTGTGCAATTAGGTTGGCGCCCCCCAACATGAAAAGGGCCACGACTCCAGTAACGATTCTCATACCGAATTCCTTTGCTCGCGCTTAAGTGTGGCCCGGACTCAATTCCGGGCCTGTTCAGTGCTGCACATTCGAATTTGGCTAGAAGGTGAATTTGGCGCCCAGTTCGCCAATCTGCACGTCTTGTATAGGCTGGACAGTACTGGCTGCGGTTGCCAGGCCGAACGAAGCCAGTGTGGGATTGGTCGTGAGAGACGTAAAGTTCTCGCGGCCGAACAAGTTAAACGCTTGCCCAAACACCTGCAGATCCATGGACTCGTGGTGAAGGACCGATTTCGACAAGCGCAAATCGAAATCAAGATAGTTCTGCGAGTCCACCGAACCGGGGCCGACAGTAGGCAGGTTATAGCCGGTCAACTCCGAGCGGTAAGTGTTGAGGGCGGCATAGTTGTAACCATGCTGGCCCTGATTACGCTTGGTTCCAGGAACTAACTGCGCGGTTCCGTTTGCGTTCAGCGCAGAGGGCGGCAAAACGCCTCCGCCCACGACCCCGTTGCAGGCAGTAGGCAGCGCCTCGGTGCCGGTGGGCGCCGCGCAGGTGGTCACTGTGGTGGTCGTGGTGAACGGCAGCGCGCTGCGGTAGGTGAGGATGCCGCCCACCAGGATGTGCCAGGGCGCCATATAGGACAAGCTGCCCACGATATTCTGGCGCTGGTCGTAGCTGGCCGTGCCCCAGTCTTCGGAAAGGTCGGCGTAGTTATACGGCGCCGAGTGTGGGTTATTGTCCATTGCGCTCTCCAACGCATACGAGAGCGTGTACATATACCGGCCGGTCAGGCGCCGGTCGAGCTTGACGTACATTGCCTTGTATTCGCTCGACCCGGCCGGAGTGATCTGGTTGACTTGCGTGAAGTTCGAGTAAGGACGCGTCCCGCCGATAATTGGAACTCCATTGGTCAACGGATAGTTCCTGTCATAGGTCTTGTAATCGCGCAGACCGCGGGCATAGACTCCGTCGATAGACAAGGAAAGATTCGAGGTGAACTGATGCGAGTAACCAAGCGTGAATTG
This sequence comes from Acidobacteriaceae bacterium, assembly GCA_030050035.1. Classification (GTDB taxonomy): domain Bacteria; phylum Acidobacteriota; class Terriglobia; order Terriglobales; family Acidobacteriaceae; genus Telmatobacter. The sequence goes on from JASIJW010000574.1 coordinate 12,783, forward strand.
GTACTGGTACGGATTCCTCATATTCGGAGAAATAATGGTGACATTCGGCGGCGCTGTAGAGCAGTACCCGCTCGGACTGCTGGGATACCCGGGATACGGAGTAGGGTAGGACAGCGGGGAGCTTGCAGTGGCAACCAGCGTAATAGGACAAGCTACAAAATTCAGATCCTCGGCTTCCATCAACTCCGTTTCAATGAAGTTATAGTAGATACCCGCGCCGCCGCGGATCACGTCTCTGCCCTTGCTGAACGGGTCCCACGAAAAGCCAATACGGGGCGCAAAGTTGCGGTGGTCGCCGCGCGTGTGCGGGTTGCCCTCGTAGGGGATCGCAGGCTTGTTGGGATTCGGCGTGTAGTGGTTTAGAAAAGACGCGCCATCCTGCATCTCCCAGCGCACGCCGTAGTCCACGGTAAGATTCGGCTTCATCTTCCACGTATCGCCGATAAAGTATGCCTGCTGGGTCGAGGGCAGGTAGTAGATCAGCCCTACCGCGCTCTGCGTGAATTCGTATGGGTTGGTGAGGTTGCTCGTGTTGGCTGGGTTAAAGGCTTCGTCTTGCTTGAAGAACCATGTGCCGCCTAGGTTGATGGCCGAGGAATCGACGTAGCCAAGATAGCTGGCGTCGCCGCCAAACGCGATCTGGTGCGCCCCATGCACGATGGTGAATGTGTCATTGAGTTCGTACCGCGTCTCGATGCCCACAGCCGCATAGTTGTGGCCCCAGTCAAGGCTCGGGAACTCGTAACCCGGCGTAATATTCGCGGCATAAGACGGGTTAGTCATGTCCGTAGGCGAGGTTGGAATTGGCGTGTCGTAAGGGCCAAGCTCATAGGAGAGATATGCGTACTGGAAGTGCGCAGCGTTGACCATGTGGGAGTTCGGTTCCCAGGTGTGGCCTGCCACATACGCCCAACGCGGAATCTGGCCGTCGTAGCATTCATACGTGGTCGCTCCGCTGCAGCCATTGCGGGTCTCCAGGTTCCACTCCTGCGCATAGCGCACAAAGAACTGCTGGTTGGGCTTGATGTCCCAGTCCACGCGGCCCGTCGCCAGGCGGTCGTGATAGGGAGCCGAGAAAGTGCCCAGCAGTCCGGCCGCCGTGTAACACCCTGTGCTCGGGCAAGTAGACCCAAAATTGGCTGATTGAGGCACATAGATGGTGTAGGATCCGGTCTGCTCGGTGCCATCGTAGGCGCCGTAGTAATGGATCTTGTCCTTGACAATCGGACCGCCCATGTCACCGCCCCACTCATTGCGCGTGTACGGCGGATTGCCGGTATGTTCGGATACCGCCGCAGCAGCCTGGAACTGGTTGAGAGCGGTCATACCGGTGTCGCGGTAGTACTCGAAGGCTTCGCCGTGAATCTGGTTGGTGCCGCTCTTGGTGACAACAGTGGTGAATCCGCCCATCGCCCAGCCAAGCGTGATCGGCTGGGACGACGTATAAGTCTTAAACTCGGCCACCGCACCCATGGGAACGTTTTGCCGCGGGTCGCCTTCTTCGGTGTTCTGGTTGGTCACGCCATCCAGGTAGAAGCCGTTCGCGTAAAAGTAGACGCCACTGCCTGCCTGCACGCTGTTGTAAAACGTGCGGTTCGCGGCCTGCGTAGTCCCGGGAACCAGGATGCCTAGGTTCAGGTATTGCCGGTTCTGGATGGGTAGGGTATCAATCTGCGCCTGCGCCACCACGCCGCCCACGTCGTATGCCGTGGTGTCTACCTGCTGCACTTGCGCAGTAACGCTCACCGTCTGCGTCTGGCTGCCGGGCGTCAGAGTAAGAGGCTCGTTCAGATGCTGGTCCAGCTCGAGAACGATTCCACCGACTACCCTTTGCGCAAACGAGGACGCCGACGCAGTGATGGAATAAGTTCCCGGCGCCACGGTGGGGAAGGTATATCTTCCATCCGATCCTGTAACCACACTCAACTCGTCGCCGCTGAGCGTGTTCCTGAGTACCACCTTGGCGCCCACGATCATAGCGCCCGCGCTATCGGCCACCACACCCGAAACAGCTGCGTTTCCCGTCTGTGCATTCGCGGTGCCTGCGCAGAACAGGGCGGCAATCCAGATAGAAACGAGGACACTCCTGCGAACATACCGGCCGGTCATAGTTCCCCTCCAGGAAAATCATCAGGATGAACTGTCTTTTCGCCCGGCCCGAAGGCATCTGGCCCGGGCTGTCCCACGAAGCGTGCGTGATATGTCGCCGAAAGTGCGGCGTTAGCAAGAAAGGATAGCTACTTATATATCTTTTTGAAATTTTGTCAATCTATTTTTTATGTGACCCTCGAAAACGATATTATCTTACTTTATTTCTTTTAGTTATGGGATTCATTCAATTCCATTTTTTCTTTATACGGATTTTAGTTTCTTATTTTGTATACAAGAGCTATACGATCTCTGTCGCCGCAGGCCGCTCGCTTCGTGCCTGGCGTTGGACGCGCAGCCCACGGCCGCGCAGCCGTATGCGAACGGCAGCTGCGGCCAGGCCAATCAACGCAGCAATCTCGACAAACACTTTGCCTCCGTCGAGAAGATCCGGATGGCCATCCTTGAGATTGGGATCCGTGAGGATGCTGTGCAGAAATAAGAGCACCGCTGCCGGGAAGACAAGGTAATGCAGATTGCGCCACACAGCGCGGCTCATATGATTCCGCAACAGAGAGGATACGAAGACCAGCGCAATCAGATACAAAGCCGCAGCACCGGCCAGGTTGATCTTTGGCTGCAAATAGGAGTGGACTGGCAATAGCACATCGAACAGGCTGAAATGCGGCGCGCGCAGCAGCAACAGCACCGCAGGGTGAGTGAGCGCTAGGAAGACAGCAATATATGCCGTCCACTGGTGCAGCGCAAAAAGATTGACGCGCCGGTGCGGCCAATAGCGCACCGGACTGTAACGCAGCGCGATGAGCATGCCCAGCAGCAGGTTCACGGCAACAGCCCCAGCTGCACCCAGCCCGAGATACGAGCAAAGATCGAGCAGTGTGATCATGATTCGGAATCCATTCCGGTCGATGCCTACCCCAACGGATGCGCTGATTGTGCACTGGCTTTGTTCACTATACGAAGGCGCTCGATGTTAAGTTTCCTTTTGGCAACGCCACACTTCTTCCGTTAGTCTGTAGCTCTTCCATGCTCGCATTTCGCTCGAATTCCGGCTGCAGGAGCGATAAATTACTTGAATCACCTATCACCGGACGGCAGACAACGTCCTGGATTTCCGTGCTGGATCGATGTTTCGACGTCACAATGTCGAGAGGAAACGAATGACTATCGGGCTTCAATGCCAACTCCTTCGTAAGCCTGTTCTGCTCTCCTTGTGCGTTCTCTGCCTTGGCATTGCGCACGCTCAAGTTTCTCCGGCTCTATTTTCTGATATGCACTGGCGCGAGATCGGCCCCATGCGCGCCGGCCGCACCCGCGCGCTGGCGGGCGTGCCCAGCGAGCCGGCAACGTTTTATCTCGGCGCGGTGAACGGTGGCGTCTGGAAGACCACTGACGCGGGCGCAACCTGGCGCAGCATCTGGGATAGCGAGCCGACCGGCTCGATCGGTTCGATCGCCGTCTCTGCGAGCAACCCTGACGTCATCTACGTGGGCAGCGGCGAAGGCCTGCAGCGTCCCGACCTGTCGACCGGCGACGGCGTCTACAAGTCCACCAACGGTGGAAAGACGTGGACGCACCTGTCCGCTCTGCGTGACAGCCAGCAAATCGGCCAACTCGCCATCGATCCCGCCAATCCTGACCGCGTCTTCGTCGCCGTCGAAGGCCATCCCTACGGGCCGAACGAGGAGCGCGGTCTTTACCGCACTCTCGACGGAGGAAAAACCTTCCAGCGGGTGCTCTTCGTCAGCGACCGCACTGGCGCATCGGACGTACAGATCGATCCGCACAATCCAAAGATTGTTTTCGCCGGCATGTGGCAGCGGCAGGAAGCTCCATGGGAGAACGGTTCGTTCGGCGGCGCCGAGGGCGGGCTCTACCGCTCCACCGATGGCGGCAACACATGGACGAAGCTCGCCGGTAATGGCCTTCCCGATAACATCATGCAGGTGCAGTTATCCATCTCGCCGGCCGACTCGCGCCGCATCTACGCCGCCATCGGACAGGTCAATCGAACCGTCGGCATCTATCGCTCTGACGACGGCGGCGACCACTGGGTGCACACGCCCGAGAACGATACGCGCCCCGAAGCGCGCATTGGCGGCGGCGATGTTCCCGTTCCGGTAGCCGACCCCAAGGATCCCGACACCGTCTACGTGGCGACTGTGGTTGCATGGAAGTCGACAGACGCCGGCAGGACGTGGACGGCATTTCGCGGCTCGCCAGGCGGCGACGATTACCAGAACGTCTGGATCAATCCCAACGACACAAAAATAATTGCGCTCGCCAGCGATCAGGGAGTAATCATCTCCCAGAACGGCGGCCAGAGCTGGACGCAATGGTACAACCAAGCCACCGCGCAGATGTACCACGCCACGGCAGACAACGCTTTTCCCTACCGCGTCTGCGGCGGCCAGCAGGACTCGGGATCGGCATGCGTTCAGAGCCGCAGCGACGACGGCCGCATCACCTTCCACGACTGGCACCCGGCAGGGATTGAAGAGTACGGTTACGCCGCACCCGACCCGCTCGATCCCGACATCGTCTACGGCGGAAAGGTGACGCGCTATGACCGGCGCACCGGCCAGATTCAGGACGTGGAACCGAGCGCATTGCGCAGCTACCGCGCCCTGCGCACCGAGCCGCTCGAGTTTTCGCCCGTCGACCCACACAAGCTGTACTTCGCAACCAACACACTCTGGCTCACTGCGGATGGCGGCAAAAACTGGAAGCAAGTCAGTCCTGACCTGAGCCGCGAGACCTTTGATTTGCCTGCAGAGCTCGAATCCTATAAGGACTCGCCGCCCGCCCGCGTCACGCGCCGCGGCGTCATCTACGCACTCGGCCTTTCACCGCTCGACGGCAACCGAATCTGGGCAGGCACCGATGACGGCTACATCTGGACCACCACGGACGGCGGCACGCACTGGACTAACGTCACCCCGCCTGAATTGAAGCCCTTCTGGAAGGTCTTCAACATGGACGCTGGCCACTTCGACGCGGCCACCGCCTACGCCGCAGTCAATACCATGCGGCTCGACGATATGCGGCCGCATCTGTTCCGCACGCATGATGGCGGGAAGACTTGGGCTGAAATCGACAACGGCATTCCCGACGGCGCCGCAACCAGCGCCATCCGCGAAGATCCCAAGCGCAAGGGCCTGCTGTACGCGGGCACGGAAACGCAGGTCTATGTCTCGTTCGACGACGGCGATCACTGGCAGTCGCTGCGCCTCAACATGCCGGCCAGCTCCGTGCGTGATCTCGAAGTGAAGGATGATGACCTGATCGCCGCCACGCACGGCCGCGGATTCCTGATTCTCGATAACGTCACGCCGCTGCGCCAGATCACCGCCGAGATGGCTGACAAAAGTGCGCATCTGTTCGCGCCGCAAACCGCAATCCGCATCCGCAACGGCATGAACCCACCCACACCCTGGCCGCCAGAGATGGCCACCGGCGACAATCCGCCAGCGGGCGCCATGATCGACTACTACCTCGGCCCGAATATCTCCGGCCCAAACAAATCCGGCCCAAGCAAATCGAGCGTTGTTTCGCTTGAGATCGCCGGCCCCGACGGCAAAGTCATCGCACGCTTCAACAGCAACGATCCTCTCCCGCTCCTCGATCCGCGCTATCCCGACCCGCCGCTCTGGGCGCGGCCGCCGCGCGTGCTCTCCTCTGCACCAGGCCACCATCGCTTTCTCTGGGATATGCAGTACCCGCAGGTGCCCGGCATGTCCACCGGGCCTGATGAAGATCAGGCCATTCCGCACGACACGCCTTCTGTTTCCACTGCCCCCTGGGTCATGCCCGGCAACTACACGGTGCGGCTCATCGCCCAGGGCGAGATGTACACGCAACCGCTACGAGTTGTCATCGACCCGCGCGTGAAGACGCCGACGGCCGAGCTTGAGGAGCAGTTCGATCTGGCAAAGTCAATTTATGACAACCTTCTTCGCTCGAGCGAAGCCCTGCACGAGATCGCCGTCGTGCGTGAGCAGCTCAAGGCGCGCGCCGGCGAGCCGGCCGTCGCAGCAGCCACCCCTTCGCTCGAGTCCCACTTGAATGCCATCGCCAGTGAAGAGCACGAGAATCGTGGCGGCTTCGCCGGTCCGCGCGCCGGGAATCCGGAGCCGCCGAACATTTCTTCAATCCGCGCTCAACTCGCGCGGCTCGAGCATGAGATCGAGAACGCCGATGTAGCTCCAACCGCAGCACAAACCGATGCGGCTCATTCCATTTCGCAGCCACTCGATGGCCTGCTTGAACAATGGCAGAAGCTGAAACAAACCGATCTCCATGCGCTCAATCAGCAGTTGCAGCGGGAACAACTGGCCCCCATCAGCCTGAACACCTTCAAAATTGACCATGGAGTAGAAGATCAGATCGAGATGGGCGATGAGGATTAATTGACCACGCTTAGTCGCAAGGTTCGCGCACCGTCGATAGAAGCTTCTTTAGACGGTCTTTTGACTTGATACGTCATTATAGTCACCGAGGTTTTATGCATCCCTTTCTGCATCGAGGCTCGCTGCTGACTCTGCTTCTGGCTCTGTTCGCAGCGGCTCTTAGCGTCTCCGCGCAAACGCCCGACACCGCCACGCTTCAAGGGAGCGTCATCGATCCCTCTGATGCACCGGTTCAGGGCGCACATATCACTGCCAAAAACCAGGCCACTGGCCTGGTGCGCAGCGCTGTCAGTGACGCATCCGGCCGCTTCGCTGTCGCCGGACTTCCAGCCGAAGGCGCGTACCGCGTCGAGGTCGAGAAGCAGGGCTTCGCGACTGTCGTGCAATCCGCAGTTCAACTTGTCGCCGGCAGCGAGGCCGACTTTCGATTCAGGCTCGCCGTGGCAGGCCAGGTTTCATTCGTGAGCGTCGAAGGCAGCGCCGGCGACGCCCGAATCGATCAGCCGCAGATGGGCGTCTACCTCAGCCAGCAGCAGATGCAGGAGACGCCGCTGCCGAATCGCCGCATCACATACCTTCCGCTGCTCAATGCGGCGAATCGGCCAGCCATCAGCCAGGGCGATATCTTCATGAACGAAGACCTGTTCAACACCAACGGCGCCGGCCGCCGGCAGGCGTGGTTTGAGGTGGACGGCGCCAATGCTGACGACATGTGGGGCAGGCAGACCATCTTCACCAACATCCCGCTCATGGCCGTCGATGAAATGACAGTTCTCACCAACGCATTTTCCGCCGCCTATGGTGCAGGAACCGGAAGCGTCATCAACATTGTCACGCGCAGCGGCTCAGCCTACTACCATGGTGAACTGCTCGAACTCTGGCGCCCCGCGGAAACCGAAGCTTCGCTCGCCGGCTTCAACAGCGGCAATGCCACCAGCGGCAATGAAATCACCAGCGACGTACTCGGCCAGACGGCTCTAGCCGCCTCCGGCCCACTGGGCACATCAACGCGCACACATTTCTTCCTCGCTGGCGAATGGAATCGCGAGGCGAAAGCCTCGCCCATCACCGTTCCACTATCGCCGGGCTCTTACGTTGGCCATTACCGCAGCTGGCTCGGTTTTCTGCGCCTCGATCGCCAGCTCAACTCAAACAACAATGCTTTCCTGCGCGCCAACTTCGACAACTTCACTGACACCAATCCAAACGGCATTGTCGGCGGCTCAAGCCTTCCGAACGTTGCCCGCATCTTCCATCGCCGCACGTACACTGCAGACCTCGGCGAAACCGCCGTGCTCAGCACGCATCTGCTCAACAACCTGCGCGCGCAGGTTCAGCTTGCCTCGCCCATCACCGAATTCGATCCCGTCGTCTATGGCACGCAGTTTTCGGTTCCCATCTCGTCGCTTTGCGGCGGCGTTGCCTGCGGTACCTTCACCTCCGGTACGTCGCAATCGGCCCTGCTGATGAACCGCCAATACGAAGGCAGCGAGACGCTCTCCTGGATGCGCGGACCCCAGCAGTTGGTAGCAGGCGGAAGCGTGGTGGCTGCGCACAACGGCGGCAACAGCAAGGAGTTTGGCGGTCCTATCTTTCTCGGGAAATTCACCTACAATCCCTGCACCGGTACGCCGGCCTATTGCGAAAGCAGCGCGTATCTTGGCAGCATCGCCAATGTGCAGAACTACCAGCAGAGCTACGGTAACGCCAGTTACACCGTCGACGATCAGCTCTGGGCGCTTTTCGTGCAAGACGATTACCGCCTCATGCGCCGCCTCGCCCTGAGCGCCGGCTTGCGCTACGAACGCCAGACGCTGACCGACGCCCGCGCCGATCTTGCCCCGCGTGCTGGTTTCGTGCTCGATGCGAATGGCGATGGATCGATCGTGCTGCGCGGCGGCTTCGGCATCTACTATTCGCAGATCGTCGACAACTCCGTCGCCAGCTACGCGCTCGGCGAGCCGACAGGCGTGTTCAATTACACCGCCACTCCCGGCCAGGTTGGATTTCCATCAAGCATCGCGGCCGCGCCGCTGCCTGCATTTCCTGCAGGAGCGGTCGCGCCCATCCGCAGCCTCTATGTGCGCCCCGGCCAGCCAGCGTTTCTCAACCAGTGGTTCCCGTCCTCGGTGCTCAACGGCTACCCCACCGCCAATCTGAATCCGTACTCCGAGCAGTACACGGCCAGTCTCGAAACGCGCCTCGCGCCCGAATGGATCCTCAGCCTCGATTACGTGGGCACGCACACGCTGCGCATCTCGCGTCCGCTCGACGTGGACGCACCCGCGCCTTACGTCCGTACGCAGCCCAACCAGAGCCGCAGCGCAGGCATGGCCAATTGCGAGCGACCTTACTGGATCTGGTGGTACGAGCAAAAAGGGATGACATGCGAAGCCAGCCCGGCAGCCAGTTATCCGCAGCCGCCTTACAGTGTCATCCAAACCGATGTGCACGACGGCTATCTGCACTACAAGGCGCTCGACGTGAATCTAAGCCATGCCTTCGCGCACAACTTCAGCATGCTCGCCAGCTATACCTGGTCGCACACGCTCGATAACGTAGACCCCGACACCACCAGCCAGAATCCGAACGATCCAAACATCACCGGCCACCAGGAGTACGGCCCGGCCATCTACGACCAGCGCAACCGCGCGGTGTTGAGCGGCGTGTGGCTCGCGCCATTTCGCGTCAATGCCGGCGGGATCACCACGCTCGCGGGCGACTTGCCGTTCAACTACGTCACCGGCACAACGAACAGTGGCGATACCGGCGCCACCACCGACCGCCCCGTCATCAACGGAGCCGTCATCGGCCGCAACGCTGGCCGCGGCTGGCCCATTTACTCCGTCGATCCATTCCTCAGTCGCAGCTTTCCACTCGCGCATGAAGCCATCGTGATCGACCTTCGCGCAGAAGCCTTCAACGCGCTCAACCACCGGAATTTCGTCGGCTACAACGGTACTTACGGCAACGGCAGCACGCCGGCTCCCGGTTTCGGCGCGCCTTTGCCCGGCATTACGTCCCAGCTTCCCGCCCGCCAGATGCAGTTCTCCACAAAGGTAAGCTTCTGACGATGGAATCCACCGGCGAGGTGAAAGGTAATGTCAATCCCTCCCAGTTCAGAGCCAGCCGATAAGCTCTTTTGTTTCAATCCACTGCACCGCAGCCAAATATTGCAGATTATTTCTCCCGAATCGCTATCCTTGAAATCAGAGAAATCAGAGACACGGTTCAAGGGCCGGAACCGAAAAACCCTCCATAAGTTATTGATTCCAAAATAGCTGTTAACAAGTCCTTGGGGCCCAGATAGATACGGCCGCGTCCCGCTCGCAAACCAAATGGAATCAGATAGATTCGCTCAGGGATGGGGGTGGGGGGAACCGGGTGGATGCGCGACAGAACTGACCGCGAGGCCCTCCGGCACTGCGCAAGAGGGGAATGACCGCGTTGGCATAGCGCCGCAGACAGATGCCGTCTGGCGCTCAAAATTAAAAAAGTCCGTAGCCATTCAAAATTTGCAAATAATCGCGCTATTTCGCTTCGCCCAGGTGCTTTCTTTCACAGTCAACCTGCACGTTTCGGAGCAGCGTCCATGAACAGGAAGCTTATCCAGATAGCTAACCTCGCCTTAGCCAGCCTCGCCCTCTGCGCAATCGCCGCGCCGCTCCCCGCCCAAACTACCGCCCAAACCATCGCTCAAACTGCCGCACCGTCCGTTTCACCCGCCCTCTTCAACCGCCTCACGTGGCGCAACATCGGCCCATTTCGCGCCGGTCGCACCGTAGCGGTGGGAGGTGTCGGCGGCTCGAGCCCGGTCTTCTACATCGGCGCTGTCGACGGCGTCTGGGTCTCGCCCGACGCCGGCAACGTATGGAAGCCAATGCTGCACGGCTCAGACTCGCGGGCCAGGAGAACCGAGTTCAAGAAGGACGAGTTCAGGAGAGCGGAGTTCGCGAGAGCGGCCCCGCGCAGTCTGAGCCGCCCGAACTCTTGCGGATCCTCAACGGTGATCCGAACTCATCCGGCAACATGGGCCTCACGCGCGCCGAGTCTGCGCTCGTCAGTGATCTGGCCGCCGTGCGCTCCGGCTACAACGCTCCCACCGCACAGGAGCGGGAGCTCTATCTCGAACTCCATGGAGCAGTGAACAAGTGCCTTACAGAGTGGGCAACATATCGCCAGCAAGCTACCGCTGCCTCGCAGTCGGGCGTGGCGCAGAGAGTGGAAACACAAAAATAAAAAGCGCTGCCTGAATTCGGCAGCGCCCAAACAGAACTTCGACTCTTTCTGAACCGTGCAACTAAACCAGTCTCCCCTCCGCGCGGGCGCTCAATACTTCCATCTGCTCCCGCAAAAAATCCTCATGCTCCAGCGCGCCGCGCGTGTGCTTGGAGTTCACCTCGAGTGTAAGTGTCTGCTGCTTCTTGTCGCGCAGGATCGTTACCTGTACCGGCTTGCCCTGGTTAGAGCGCAGCGCACGGTTCCAATCCGCCGAAGTCGAAATCGGATCCGAACCAACCTTGAGAATCACGTCGAAGGCCCGCAGCCCGGCTGTCTCCGCAGCACTCTTGCGCGCCACCTGCTTCACCATCAGGCCGCTTTCCACACCCAGGTGCGCGGCCATCTGCGTGGTCAGCGGCTCAACCAGCGCGCCCACCTTGAGCGTGCTTCCGAACGAGGGGAAATGGAACCCGCTGGGCATCGAATCTCCGGAGAGAATCCCCATCTCCTGTACATCGCCGGACGAGCCCAGTTTGTTCCACACATTCTTTTCCATCAGCTTGCGATCCACCAGCTCCACGGTCACGGTCTGCAGGCTGCCGTCGCGGCTGATCTCGAGCGTCACCTTTCGGCCCGCCGGCATCTCCTTCAACATGCGCCGAAACTGCTCGGCGTTTTCCACGTTCTGCCCGTTCAGTTGAAGCACGACATCGTCAACTTTCAGCCCGATCTGCCCGGCCGGCGCATCGTGATCGATGAGCGTGATCACCGCACCGTGCGTGTCCTTCACTTTGAGCACCTGCACCTTGTCGGCATCCACATCCGCGGTATCAACGCCCAAGTAACCAGGCGCCTGCGCAGAAGCCTGCGTGCTCTGCTCTTCGAAAACGGGAGTAAGCTGCTGCGCTTGCCCGCGGGCTGCAGCCGGCGTCATCGCCAGCCAAACCATGCATCCCAACAGCGCAACCAAGGAAGGAAGAAACCCAGGCGGCCTCGAAAAATACCTCATTGCATCTACTCCAGAATCATTTTTCTCCGGCTGGCGCGGGATCTTCTTTTTATCTTCCCCGCGTTCCTCCCACCGGATCTTGCTCTTTCCCTGCCTACTGAATCTCCGGGACCTGACTCAAAATCTGCCGTGATACATCGCGAATCTGAGGGTTCGCATCCGAGTTGGAAACCGAATACAGCACCTGGCGTACGCTTGTATCGGCTTCAACCGGTTCCAGAAGATTGATGCTGGCCGTGCGAATCTCGGGATCGGTATCGTTCATCACCGCTTCGAGCACGGCGTTGCGCACACGCACATCCTGGGCCACATACGGCTCCAATCCTTCCAGCGCCTTCTCGCGCACCGCCGGGCTTTCGTCATAGCGCAGCGCAACGATCAACGCATCGCGAATCCCAGAAGGCTGGCAACTATGTCCTCTCAGGCATTCTGCGGCCAGCAGGCTCACCGAGTCCGCACGCACACGCGCCGACGCCGGATTCTGACTGGCCACCATCAGCAATTGCCGGATTCCAGGATCGTCAAGCGACCCGGTCACGCGCCGCGGTACAAGCTGGTTGTAGCTTACGTCCACAATCTCGCTGTTCGGATGACGCGCTACATTCGAAACGCTGGCCACATCGGAAATGTCTGCCGGAATCTCTGCCGCAATCTCTGGTCCCGTCTGCGCCTGACCTGCAGGCTGACCGCCAGGTGCCGCTGCCATCGCCGGCTGTACCAGGGACGTCTGATGGCGCACCGCGTAATAGTAGCCGCCAAATCCGCCGGCGCCTGCGCCCATTGCCAGCATCAACGCCGCTGCCACAGGCGCCGCGCGCATGCCGGCAAACCCATTGCGCACGCGCTGTGCCAGCCGCTCATACCAGCGCCGCGGCGGAAGCGCATCCAGCGCCTCATCCAGCCGCAGCCGCGCCCGAGCAATCAGATTTGCGTCCGGCTCCTCCACTGGCAACGCTGCGGCGAGCACCTGCAGCGCCGCCACCTGCTCGCGCTCCGCACGGCAATCCGCGCAATCCTCGGTGTGCTGCTCCAGCTCATGCGCCTGCTCGTCCGGCAGTTCGCCGTAAGCCGCTGTCACAATCCTCTCATGTGCCACTTCGCAATTCATGGGTACGTCCTTCAGCCTCAAAAGCAGCCAACAGCTCCAGCTATCGGCGAACTGCTCATCTCATAAGCGGATGAGCTTTTGGATTCCATAAAACAGACCGTCAGCCGTTTGCTGTGAGCCGACAGTTACCGTAGTTCCGCCAACTGCGCGCGCAGTTTTTTCGTCGCCCTGAAGAGCGTATTCTTGGCGGTTTCTTCCGTCGTGTTCAACATTTCTCCGATCGTGCGCAAGCGGAGCCCCTGATAATGCTTCAGCTCGAAGACCATCCGCTCTCGCGGCGTCAGCTTGCCCAGCGCTTCCTGGATTTTCTCGGCGAGCACCTTGCGGTCGAGCTCTCGCGCAGGATTCGAAAACGATCGCTCGTCGCTCACCGAAGCCAGCACGTCAATCTCATCGCCGCTGCGGTCCACCACAATTGCGTGGTCCTCGCGCCGCGTCTTCCTGCGCCGCAACTGGTCCAGACACAGGTTGGTAACGATGCGGTAAATCCAGGTATAAAAGGAGCACTCAAAGCGGAAATTGCCGATATAGCGGTAGGCCTTCAGGAAGGCTTCCTGATAAATGTCCTCGGCATCGTGCTCGGAGCCTGTCAAATGTAGGGCCAGGCGCAGAACCTGGTGTTCGTACTGGCGAACAAGCGCGTCAAACGCGACCCGCGAGCCGGCCTGCGCCTCGCGGATCAGGTCCATCTCTTCGGCGCGTTCCTGCAGGCGCTCCTGTCCCCGGCCTGCCTTTTGCCGGTTCGCCCCGCCCATTGCTCTGGACACAGCCATTCCTGCTGAGGATTGTACCCTCCGGCTGCCCGGCCATGCGAAAGCGCCCGTATTTGGCTTAATCGGCAGACTTATCGCGTCTGTTACCATCCAAATACTCCCGCCCGATCCTGTGCCCATAGACGCGCTGCCACTCAAATTGTCACTATTTTGTCATCGCGTGAAACTCTTTTGTCGCCTGCTTCCCCAGGATGAGACAGCCTCTGCCGCAACGATGAGCCCACGGCGCCGCTTGTGCCCGCTACACTAAAACCTTATGCCCCCATCTCTCTTCGACACCTCCGCCCCTTCTGCCGGCTGGTTCATCGCCTGGTGCGACGGCGGCTCGCGTGGCAACCCCGGACCGGCCGGCTATGGCGCCGTTGTCCAGAACCCCGAGGGCCAAACCGTTGCCCGCCTTAGCCAGTTCCTCGGCATGCAGACTAACAACTTCGCCGAATATTCGGGTCTGCTGGCCGTGCTCGAGTGGGCGCTGGCCAACGGCGCGCACCGGCTGAAAGTAGTCTCCGATTCGGAGTTGATGGTGAATCAGATGAAGGGTCGCTATAAGGTGGCCAGCCCCGTCCTGCGCCCGCTATGGGAAGAAGCGCGCCGTCGCGCCGCCCGTCTCGAGGCCTTCGAGATGACTCACACCCTACGCGGCGGAAACAAGGAAGCCGACCGGTTGGCGAATGAGGCGATGGACAAGGGAATGGGGAAGGTCGGCGGAGTTAGCGTGGCTGGCGGCACCAGTAAAGCTGCGGATCGACAGACCGGCGCGCCTCCAAACGCTCCCCGCCAGGTCCTCGAAGGCTACGTCAAAAACGGCGTCGTCCACATCCTCGAAGGCGAACTTCCCGACGGCATCTTTGTGAAGATCATCCGAGAGTAACTGACTACCTCTACTCGTGCAGTTATTTTAGCCACAAATGGCGCGATTCTACCGCGAATCCCTGGTTCCCTTGTTCCCTGCGTCTCACGCCTTTCTGCCCAAATCATTCCTCCACGCCCGCCCATCCTTCTCGAGCAGATGGTCGCCGCACTCCGGCCCCCACGTCCCGGCAAAGTAGTTCGGAAACACCTCCGGCTTCTTGGCCGCCCAGGCTTCGAGAATCGGCGTATACAGCGCCCACGTCGTCTCCACGCCGTCGCGGTGCGAGAACAGCGTCTGGTCGCCCAGCATTGCGTCCAGCAGCAGACGCTCGTAGCCGTTGGCGCTCGATTTGCCGAAGGCCGACTCGTAATCGAAGTCCATATTCACCGGACACACCGTCATCTCTGGAGCTGTGGGCACCTTCGCGCCAAAGCGCAGAGCAATGCCTTCGTCCGGCTGGATGCGGATCGTCAGCAAGTTCGGCAAAATCTCCTTGCACGGCCCGCTGGATTCCCTCATGCGGTTGAAGATCAACAGCGGCGGCTGCTTGAACTGGATGCTGATTTCGGTCGCACGCTTACGCATTCGCTTGCCCGCGCGCAAATAGAACGGCACGCCCGCCCAGCGCCAGTTTTCAACCTCCAGTCGCAGCGCCGCATACGTTTCCGTGCCCGACTCGGGATTCACACGCTCTTCGTCGCGGTAGCCCACCACGCGCTGCCCGTTCACAATACCCGGCCCGTACTGCCCGCGCACCGTGCTGAGGATCGGCACTGGCGGAATCGCCTGCCACACCTTCAGCTTTTCGCGGCGCACACTCTCCGCGTCGAAGCTTGAAGGCGGCTCCATTGCAACCAGCGCCAGCAGCTCCATCATGTGGTTCTGCACTACGTCACGCAGCGCGCCGGCCTTCTCATAAAACGGCCCGCGGCCTTCGACGCCGATCGTCTCCGCAACCGTGATCTGCACATGATCGATAAAGTTCCTGTTCCACACCGGCTCGAAGATGCCGTTGGCGAATCGGAAGACCTGCAGGTTCTGGACCGTTTCTTTGCCCAGATAGTGATCGATGCGGAAAACCTGGCCCTCCTGGAAGACTGCGTTGACCTGGTGGTTCAGCTCGCGCGCCGATTCCAGATCGTGCCCGAATGGCTTCTCGATCACCACCGCCGCATGTCCGTGCTCAGGCTGAGCCATCCCTTGCGCACCCAGGTTCTCGATGATCTCGGCAAAGTATTCGGGGGCCGTCGCCAGGTAAAAAAGCCTGTCCCCACCGATACCACGCTCCTTGTCAATACGGTCGAGTTCCTTCTTCAGATCGCCGTAGTGCTTGGGATCGTTAAAGTCCAACGCGAAATAGCTGATGTGTCTCGTGAACTCGTCAAGCTTGGGATCGTTGGCGTCCGCGCCGCCAAACTCGATGATTCCTTCCTTCATGTCGCGCGCAAAATCATCCCCCAATTGCCGTCGCGCCACGCCCACGATCACGAACTCGCGCGGCAGCAGATTGTTCTGCCGCAGATGGAAGAGCGCCGGCAGCAGCTTGCGCTTCGTCAAGTCGCCGGAAGCCCCAAAGATCACCATCACCGTTGGTTCCGGAACCCGCTCATTTCCCTTCTGCACCCCCGAAAGGTCTTCCGGCCGCACCGTCATCTGCATCGTCGCCATACCTTCCCCCTGCATCGCTACTTTTAGTTCACAGTTCCTGGTCGCAATTCCAGGTCCACAGTGTATTCACCCGCGCCATCGGAACGTTGATCCCGATTGACCGCAGATCACTATTCTTTCACTGCATGCCCGCCAAATTCCTTCCGCATAATGGCCAGCATGCGATCGGTGAAGTTGTTCTCCTCGCGCGAGCGGATACGACGGATCACCGACTCCGTAATGATCGGCGCCGACACGTTCAGGTCGAACGCTTCGAAGACCGTCCACCGTCCCTCGCCCGAGTCCGCCACATACGCTTGCAGTCCGTCCAGCGTCGGGTTTCCCTCAAGCGCGTCGGCCGTCAAGTCGAGCAGCCAGCTCCGGATCACGCTGCCATAACGCCAGACTTCGGCAATCTGCGGCAGGTCCAGATGGAACTCCTCTTTCTTTTCCATCACCGTGAACCCCTCGGCATAGGCCTGCATCATGCCGTACTCGATGCCATTGTGCACCATCTTCACGAAATGACCTGACCCTACCGGACCCACATGTCCCCACCCCTTGTCTTTGCCCGGTGCGAGGGTTTCGAAGATGGGCCGCAGATAATCCACCGGATCCTTATCTCCCCCCACCATCATGCTGTAGCCCTCTTTCAGTCCCCAAACGCCGCCCGACGTGCCCACATCCACGAACTGAAATCCCTTTGCCGTGATCTCCTGGTGCCGCCGCACCGAATCCTTGTAATACGAATTGCCGCCGTCGATCAAGATGTCTCCGGGACTGATCAGCGCTTCGAGCGTCTCGATGGTATCGTCTACCGGCTTACCCTGCGGCACCATGATCCAGATCGCCTTTCTGCCCTTCAAGTTTCGGACCAGATCTTCGAGAGAGCTGACACCCACATTGCCCGATTTCGTCAGCCGTGCCACTGCGTCAGGGTTGAAGTCGAAGCCGACCACCTGGTGGCCGCCCAGCCGCAACCGTTCCGCCATATTGCCGCCCATCCTGCCCAGCCCAATCAGACCAAGCTGCATGATTCCTCCTGTCGTCTCAGATCTCCCCGGACATTTCTCGAGCGAGATATATTTTGTAGAACGTGCCGCTCGCCAGAATGTGTAACCTCATTGGATGCCTTTGACTCTGCGGAGGTTCCATAACAACGAAATCGAATTTGCCGAAGAATCAAATAGATGCCGAGGAGCCTCCGCAGGGCGCGACACAAGCACCTAAGATCCCTGCCCTCGTTGCGGCGGAGAGTTGAGCGCCAGCGGCGCAGCGAACAATCATGCGGAGTGAGAACCGTGTCCGGTGTGGCGAATCGGCAGGTCAGGAGCGGCTAGTCTTGCGGGCTTTGATCTTCCTCGTCGTTCTCGCCCTCGATTGAGATGCGCAGCGAACGCAGGAAATGCAGGTCGTTCTGCGTGAACTCGCCTGCCGGACGGCCCTCTGCGCCTTCATCATCCGTTTCGGTCGGCTGTGACACCTCATTCAGTCCGATCGTTGCTTCCAGCATCAGCAACACATCGAAACCGTGCTTGCGGATATCCTGCACCACGCCGGCGATCTGCTCGCTCTCGATGACCGACTCGTGGATTGCTTCACCCAATTGCTGAATCAGTTCGCGCAGACGGGATGTCACGGTCACCTCCAAGAGCGGGCCGGCGCACGCCTCGCAGCGCGGCAAGCAATCACTAACTTACTTCCGATGCCGGAAGAATACAATCGGAAGCTGTGCGGCAGCGCCGAAAAGCGGAACGCTGTTAGCATCATAACAATGAAGTCGAAGACTATTGGCCGCGCTGTGGGAATCGGGGTCCGAGTTGCAGGCCGGATTGTGAACGACCGGATTGCCGGCTCGCCGCAGTCGGCTGGGCCGCAGCCGATCGAGAATGCGCGCCTAGCCGTTGCAGCCTCAACGCACGCCGCATCAACACATGCCGCATCCCAGGCCCGCGGCAGTATTGGCCAGGGCATTGGCGGCTTCCTTCGTCCCTTCCGCCGCGCTGGCGGCATTGTATGGCTCGAGGTCACTGGCGTCTTTTTTCTGCTCCCGGTAATCGTCTTTTCCCCAATCATTTGGGCGACCCGCGCGAGTTGGGAGCATGGTCCCGATCATCGCCGTTTTCTCGCTTCGGTGGTTCTCGTGGCTGTTTTTCTCTATCTTGCCGTCACTTCCTTTTGGCGTGCTCGGAAGCGGGCAGCGACGCAATAGATCTCCGTCACCATCCCCTCTGGTATTCGCGGCAAACCTCAGACTATACTACTAAGGAGGGAGGGAGCACGGCTCTCTATCGCGTCTCCCGGAGTGAGGTGCGTCTTCAGCAGGGATTCCGGCGCCATTGCGCTTTCCCTACCGCCGTCGGCCACAACGCGCTGGCGGGCTATTGTGCGCGTGCTCCGAAGTCCTTTTCACGCCATTAGTTGCGCCTTCGTGCCGGCTTCTTGCGCTTTGTGTAGTTCGTCCTTGCCGCAGCTTTCTTCGGTCCCCATCTGCGAATCCTGCTGGGGTGAATTTCCCGCCCTACCTGACATGGGCTGCGTGCGCTGCAGTGACAGTCTTGATTCGCCCGCATCTCTTACTCCGTATTGCCGCGCCTGCCGCCTTGCACCGCCATCGTTTGCCCGCGCCGTTGCCTGGGGTCTTTATGAAGACCGCATGAAGCAGGCCATCCATGCTCTCAAGTACGACGGGCTGCGGCCGGCTGCTCGCCCGCTCGGCCGAATGCTCGCACAAGCCATCGCGCACTTGGCTTCGGAAGCCTCCGCTGAAATGCTGGTCGTGCCCATTCCGCTGCACCGCTCCAAATACACTGAGCGCGGCTTTAACCAGGCGCGCTCGCTGGCTCGCGAAGCTCTCCTTGCGCTGCGCCGCACGCATCCGCAATGGCGCCTCACGCTCGCGCCCACTACGCTGATGCGTCTGCGCCCCACCGGGAGCCAGGCCGGACTGACGCCGCGGCAGCGCCGGATGAATGTCCGCGGCGCATTTTCGGTTTCCGATCCGGTTGCCGTCGACATGAAGCACGTTCTACTGGTGGACGACATTCTGACCACCGGCGCAACAGCCCGTGCGGCCGCGGACGCGCTTCGCCGTGCCGGCGCCGCATCTGTATTTGTAGCTACGCTCGCCCGCGCGCGCCGCGTGAGCTTTCACATCCCTGCGAAGCGAGATAGTCGGCTGCGAGACCGGCCAACCGCCGCAGCCGCCGTTCTCGCGAAGACTGATTCACTTGAAGGCCAACCTTTTTGACCGGGAGATAGAGCGATGTCATTGGGAAAAGCTATGATCCACGCTCGCAAGCAAAAGGCCATCGCCCGCGCCGCCGCGCTCGCCGAGCATGCCTCTGTTTCCAGTGCTCCCCCCGCACACATCCTGCAGATGCCGGTGCTCGTGCTGAATGCTTCGTACGAACCGATCAATATCTGCGGCGCGCGCCGCGCCCTGGTCCTCGTGCTCAAGGGCATCGCCCGCACTGAGGAAGAACATGGCCTGACGCTGCATGCGCAGCGCACTCTTATCGCCATGCCCTCGGTCATTCGCCTGCTCGAGTACCGCCGCATTCCGCATCAGACGCGTGCTTTGTCGCGCAAGAACATCCTGCTGCGCGACCGCAATACCTGCCAATACTGCGGCGAAGTGATGCCGCCCAGCGAGCTCACGCTCGATCATGTAATGCCCCGCTCGCGCGGCGGCAACTCCACCTGGGAAAACTTGGTTGCGTGCTGCCATCCGTGCAACCGCCGCAAAGGCAATCGGCTGCTCAACGAG
>JASIJW010000069.1:0-4695 GCA_030050035.1 Acidobacteriaceae bacterium
CTATCGCTGCGCACAGCGCGCGAGCGCGGGCTGGACCTGGTTGAGGTTTCGCCCAACGCCGTCCCGCCCGTCTGCCGCATTCAGGATTACGGCCGCTTCCTTTATGAAAAGGAAAAGAGCGAGCGCGCTGCCCGCAAAAAGCAGAAGGTGATCACCATCAAGGAAGTGAAGTTCTCGGTGACGGTGGACGAGCACGACTACCAGACCAAGAAGAACCAGGCGGTGCGCTTTTTGAACGAAGGCGACAAGGTGAAGGCCAGCCTGCGCTTCCGCGGCCGGCAGATGGCCCACCGCGAGCTGGGTTACAACATCATCAACCGGCTCATTCAGGACATCGGCGACGCCGGGGTGGTGGAGTTCATGCCGCGTATGGAAGGCACGATTCTGCACGCGATTCTGGCGCCTTCAAAGAAGGAAGGCGCGGCCAAACCGAAGCCGCCCGCAGCGCCAGCCAGCGTGCCGCATCAGCAGGCGCAGGCATAACGCGAAGCATCGTTGAACCAAAGGCCGCCCGGTGGGGCGGCCTTTTTTGGTTGCGCAATTTGCAGAAACAGTGGATCGAGGAGGAAAGACAACCACAGGTCCTTCCCCGTCACTTCGTTCAGGGTCAGGATGACAATTGCGAGGGAAGTGGGCGAGTCGGACGCGCGGCGCCGCACGATAAAATTTTAACCATGGCAACAGCGGCAATCTCTCCGGATGTTATGGCCAAATACGAGCCGGTGATCGGGCTCGAAGTGCATGTGCAACTGCTGACGGCGACCAAGATTTTTTGCGGATGCCCGAATCGTTTTGGCTCCGAGCCCAATACCAACATCTGCCCGGTGTGCATCGGGCTGCCCGGGGCGCTGCCGGTGCTGAATGCCAAGGCCGTGGAGTTTGCCACGCTGGCTTCTTTGGCGCTCAATTGCCAGGTACGCGAGCGGTCGGTCTTCGCGCGGAAGAATTACTTTTATCCCGACCTGCCTAAGGGCTACCAGATTTCGCAGTACGACAAGCCGATCGCCGAGCATGGCTGGATTGATGTGCCCACGGCCGATGGAAGCACGAAGCGCATTGGCATTACGCGGCTGCACATGGAGGAAGACGCAGGCAAGAGCCTGCACGAGGGCTTTTCCGATTCGGCCACGCGGACCTATCTCGACCTGAACCGCTGCGGCACGCCGCTGTGCGAGATCGTGAGCGAGCCCGACATCCGCACGCCGGACGAGGCCTTCGAATACCTCACGCGGCTGAGGGAGATCCTACTCTACACGGGCGTTTCCGACTGCAATATGGAAGAAGGCTCGCTGCGCTGCGATGCGAATGTGAGCGTGCGGCCGCGTGGACAGGAAAAATTCGGCACGAAGGCCGAAGTGAAGAACGTGAATAGCTTTAAGTTCATTCGCGCGGCGCTTGAGTATGAAATTGAACGGCAGGTGGAAGTGATCGAGTCGGGCGGGCGCGTGGTGCAGGAGACGCGGCTGTGGAATGCGAACGAGGGCCGCACGTACCCCATGCGATCGAAGGAGCAGGCGCACGATTACCGGTATTTCCCAGAGCCGGATCTGCCGCCGCTGATCGTTTCGGCGGAGCTCTTGTCCGAGGCCAAGAAAAAGCTGCCGGAACTGCCGGAACCAAAGCGTCAGCGCTTTGTTCTCGAATACGGCATCTCTGCTGCAAATGCAGCAGTGCTGACTTCTTCCTTACGTGCGGCGGACGAATTTGAGCAATACGCGAAAACTGCGCGTAGTCCGGAACGGTTTGCCAACCTTGTTGTGAATGAAATTGGTGGCCGACTGAAGGCTTTAGGAATTGAGCAAGAGGATTCGCCGGTTTCGATGACCGGAATTGCGCAGGCGGCGGATTTGCTCGATGAAGGGAAGATCAGCTCGAAGCAGTTGAAGCAGCTTTTCGATGTGTGCTTTGAGAAGGGCGAGGACTTCGGGCCGGTGTATGAACGCGAGAAGCCGCAGCAGATTACGGATTCGTCGGCGATCGAGAAGATGATCGACGAGATCATCGCGGCCAATCCGAAACAGGTGGAGCAGTACCGCGCAGGAAAGAAGACGCTTGCCGGGTTCTTCGTGGGCCAGGTAATGAAGGCGTCGAAGGGGCAGGCGAATCCTGCGCTGCTGAATGAGCTGGTGGTGAAGAAGCTTGAAAGCTAGGGATTAGGGACTGGCCGATGGCCGCTCGTTAAGCGGCCGAGTTTGCTGAACAACACATTCATTGCGGCGCGATGTTCGAAAAGACGCCCCTCAGCGGCTAAAGCCGTATTGGTCCTGTGCTCTGCGCGGCACGACTGAAGTCGTGCCCTTTCAAAAACCTGGCTATGTCGGGCGTAATGGCCGCTCCGACGATTGTTTCTGGAGCGGCCATTGTCGTCTTAGCTTGCTGCAGGCTGGTGTTGTGCGATTCCTTGTGCCCTGGCCAGCTCGTCGATGACTGCATCGAGCGCGGTGCTCCACGATGCCAATTGCACGCCGAATCGCTGGGTAAGCTTTTCATTCGAGAGCACGGAGTTGCGTGGCCGCTTTGCCGGCGTGGGGTAGGCTTCGCTGGGGATGGGCGTGAGTTCGGGCGTTTTTGCGCTGAGCTTTGCCGCGGCGCGCGTGAAGATGGCCTGCGCAAAGCCGAACCAGGAGGTCGACTCGCTACAGGTCATGTGGTAGATGCCGGACCATTCCGCGGACGGGTCCGCGGGTTTGCCATATTGGCCGGCGACGACGCTCTCGACAATTTTGCGCGTGGCAGCGGCTAACTCCAGCGATGTGGTGGGCGCGCCGAATTGGTCATTTACGATCGAGAGCTTGTCGCGTTCGCGGCCGAGGCGCAGCATGGTGAGCAGAAAATTTTTGCCGTGCGGGCCGTACACCCAGCTTGTGCGAAAGGTCAGATACTTTCCGCCCACCGCGGCGATGGCCTGTTCGCCGGCGAGCTTGGATGCGCCGTAGACGCTGAGCGGATTGACGGGATCGTCTTCGGTCCAGGGCTCGCGCTTGGCGCCGTCGAAGACATAGTCGGTCGAGTAATGAACGAGCAGCGCGCGTCGGGCGCGGGCTTCTTCGGCAAGCACGGCGGGCGCAGCGGCATTGACGGCGTGGGCCAGCTCCGGCTCGCTCTCGGCGCGGTCGACGGCCGTGTAGGCGGCGGCGTTCAGAATCACGTCGGGTGCGACATTGCGCACTGCTGCGCGGAGGCTCTCGGCGTCGGCCAGGTCGACGGTATCGCGATTGACGCCGGTGACGAAGCCGAAGCCGGCGAAACTGCGCTCGAGTTCGCGCCCAAGCTGGCCTGCGTTGCCAATGATCAAGATCCGTGGGCCGGAAAGCGGCGTTTCAGCTTCCTTCATCCACTGCTCCCTCAGTTCGCGCAAAGAGTTGTGCTGCTCTTCGCCATTCTAAGGGAGCGTGTGGAGTTATTTTTGCGCTGCTGCGACCGGATGCATGTTTTGCATCTGGCGCACGGTGGCCGGCGGAATAATGCCATTCATTCGCGCGTACACCACCATCTGGCCGTAATGATCGCCGTCGTCGTTCAGCATGGCGAGAAGTGCGGCTACGAGGCTCATGCCGCGCGGGCCCTGCGGAGTGAAGGCGGTTTCGGGATTGATGGAGGCGATGACCTTGTTTTGGTAATCGAACGAGGCCTGGAGCGCCTTGACGAGATCGTCCTTCGAGGTGAGGCTGTCGAAGCTTTTCACATCGACGGCGGCGTCCGGCGTAACGCCGTATGGGGCGAGCAAGCGGAACGGCTCGCCGGCCACGTGACCGATCTGCTGGGCGAAGGTGCGTACGGTGGCGAACTGGGCCGGCGCGCCGGCCTTGAACAGCTCGGCCGAGGGCGCGAAGGCGTACTTCTCAGCGGGCATGGCCTGGGCCAGCGACATCAGGTTGTTTTCAAAGCGGGTGACGGTCTGGAGGATGGGCTTGGTGGGATCGGCGGACTGTGTCTGCGGTTGGGTCTGGGGCTGAGCAAGGGTCGAATTCTGGGCAAGGGAGATGGCGCAGCCAAGGCCGAGCAGAAGCATTCCGGCGGCAAGCGAGCGGAGCAAGAATCGCATGGGGAACCTCCTCATTGTTTCGGCGCGGTAAGCGTAGCAGACGCCGCATAAGGATGCCACTATTGCGGATTTCGCTCGGGATGGCAGAAGCGTTCTGATTGAAGCGCTGGGCTCAGGCGCTCGCCGTCACCAGCAGCTCGGCGACGGCTTCGGCGATCTGCTCGTGCACTTCGTCGATCGTCAGGTCGCCTTCGATGCGGACTACGCGCTCCGGCTCGCGGGCGGCGATCTCGCGATACTTTTCCCACACGCGGCGGAAGAATGCGTCCTCTTCGGCTTCGAAGCGGCCTTCATTTTTGCCGGTGCGGGCTTCATCCCGCGTGTTGCGGCGGCGGGCGCGCATCAGCGAGGCCTCGAAGCCGGGCAACAGCAAAAGGGTCAGGTCGGGCTGCAGATCGCCGCAGACCAGCCGGTGCATGGCGAGAATCTTTTCCGAACCCAGGCCGCGGCCGCCGCCCTGGTAGGCTTCGCTCGAATCGGTGAAGCGGTCGCAGAGCACGATCTTGCCGGACGCGAGCGCGGGCTCGATGACCTCGGCGATGGCCTGCGCGCGGTCGGCGAACATCAGGGCCATTTCGGCCATGGGCGCCAGACCCGCCGAGCGCGCGTCGAGAAGAATTTCACGGATGCGGTCGCCGGTGGGTGTGCCG
>JASIJW010000070.1:0-4982 GCA_030050035.1 Acidobacteriaceae bacterium
AGTGCCGCTTCGATGACTTGGCGAGCCGTGACTCCAGAAGCGAAGTCTGAAATTTGATGGACATAGCCAATGCGTACGCCCTTGCGGAAGGAGACTTCTCCTGAGTCAGGTTGCTGTTCAGCGCCAAGAATGGCCAGAAGAGTGGACTTGCCCGCGCCGTTGGGACCGATGAGGCCGATGCGGTCGTTATCGTGAACGGCGAAAGAAAGATCGTCGAGGAGTGGAACAGCGCCGAAGCGTTTTGAGATATTTTGCGCGATCAAGATCGGCGGCATATCTTCAGTTTACGGGTAGAGAGTTTCTGTATGCTGGGTCGGCTTACTGCGGCGGACGGGACTTCAGTACGGGTGTTTGAGTGTTCGGGGAGGCACTCGAATGCTGGCGATCGACGCCGAGATTACGCGCCTACAGGCAGCGAAATACTCTCGTTCCGATCATCAAATGCAAAGCGAGGCATTAGTATTGGAGCGGCGTCGATATGCCCTCACCGCCAGACTGGCCCCAGAGGGCCGTTTGGCCGTCGGGGTTGTTTTGACCCCATAGAGCAGTCTCGGCCTGCGGCGAACCCTGGCCCCAGAGCGCGGTCTGACTGTTAGAGTTGCCCTGGCCCCACAGAGCGGTGAATCCATCGGAATCATTATTGCCCCACAGCGGCGTTACTCCCCACACTGCGGCGCTGTTGGCGCCGGACAGGAATGCATTGCCGCCGTAGACGCCGGACGCTGACCACGAGCCGGTTGGCTGCCACAGCGTGCCCTGCTCGGTTACTGCCGTTACTGTTCCGGAGTTGGCGTTATAAGCTGCAACCGGCGACATTGCGGCGCCTGAGGGAACAGAGCCGCCATTTACCAGAGCGGCGCTTACCGTTTTGGCGATGTCGAGGTAACCGGCACCGATGGTGAAAACGTCATAGTTAGCCGTATACACAACGCCATTCGCTGTCACGCTGCTGGTCGCCGGGAAATAACTGCGGTCTGCATTGGCCATCAGCAGCGCCTTCACCTGGTCGGGCGTAAGCTTCGGTGCGGCCTGCAGAAGGTCCGCCACGGCTCCGCTGGCAACGCCGGCTGCCATGCTGGTTCCGCTCATCGGGAAGTAATACTGCGAAGGATTATCGGAGCCGTTGGTCTGATAGAAGGCGTAGAGCGTGTAGAAGTCGGGATTATCGATGGCAAGCGGATCGTTCGGGAACTGAAGGCTGGTCACCACGTTTCCCGGTGCGACGATATCCGGTTTTACAAAGTGATCAATAAACGAAGGCCCTTTTGAGCTGTAACTCGCGATGAGGTCGTCGGCGATGGTGGGCGTCTCCATGGTTCGCATGGCGCCGATGGTCAGGGCATACGGATCATTGCCAGGCGACTCAATGGTGCCGTAGCCCTCGGGGTTCAGGTTCAGATCGCGGCCATCGTTGCCTGCTGCGACTACGACAACGATACCTGCCTGCCATGCTTTCTCTACAGCCTGACAAAGAGGATCGAGCGTGTAGCTCTCATAGATGGGGCGGCCAAGCGAAAGATTGATGACCCGGACGTTGAATGTGCTCTTGAGCGCAACGGCGCGATTGATGGCCGCGATGACCGCGGAATCCGATCCGGCGCCATTCTGGTCAAGAACGCGCAGGTTGATGAGATTCGCGTTTGGCGCCGAGCCGTAAAAGGTCCTGAAGTATTGCGGCCCGGTGGATTCGGCGCCGTTGCCTGCAATGAGTCCTGCCACAAGCGTGCCGTGGCCGAAGTGATCATATGCATCGCTCTGGCCGGGAACAAAGTTCTGGCTGTAAACAATCCGCCCGACACTGCCGGGAGCCGACTCATCGGGCAAAGCAAGCAGTTGAGAGACGAGAGATAAACTCAGCGACAGGGACTGCGAATTGGAAGCGAGATCCGCGACCGGTGTAATGCCGCTGTCAATCACGGCCACACCAATCCCGGAGCCGGCAAAGCCCTGCAGCCAAACTGCCGGAGCGTTGATCGGCTCGGTTGTGTATTCGGCTCCGGTAATCGTTACCGCCTGTTTCGCAGCGACAGTGCGATCGAGCGAGATGTATTTCACGTTCGGGTCTGCCGCAAGCACATTGAGCTGGCTCACAGGAACGATGGCGACGATTGCATTGATGAGCTGCAGGGCAGAACTGATGACACCGCCCAGTAGCCCCAGCAGTCCGGTTTCCAGCCCCGAGGGTGGATTCACATACTGAACGATGACAGGGACCGACCCGGTTTTGCCGGCTAGGTCAGGAGAGATTTTGCTGCTTGGTGCGCTGGCCGTCTGTGAACTGGCTGTCTGTGCGCTGGCAGTTTGCGCGGTATTCAGGCCCGCGAGAGAACCAAGCAAACTAAGAACAACAACTCCACGAATCTGGGGAAAAAACATAAAGCCTCCGGGGAACCGTCAGAATTATGACGAATTAAAAAGGGGAGGCACTACAAATGTGGTGTCATTCACATTAGTGGGCAACAGTGTGCCATTCAATCAAAAGGATGTGTAGGTGGCGGTCCTTTTGTAACATTACCCGCATTTAGGCACAGATTGGCCTTCCGTATGAGGGCGGAAGTTAGCCGGAATGATCCCGAAAACTTACGAGAACTTCCGGAGGAACCGGAAGCGCTTTCAGTAGACCGATCGTCGCGGGATGACTCGCGCGCGCAAGCTCGGCAACTGGCAAATCTTCCACGATGGCGCCGTCCGTAAGTACCGCAATCCGGTGGCCAAGCTGGATGGCCGAGACCAGATCGTGGGAGACATAGAGAATTGCAGTGTCGCGACTTCGGTTGACGCGTTTGAGGAGATCGACGATCTGAACCTGAGTCACTGGATCGAGAGCGCTGGTAGGTTCGTCGGCGATGATCAGCGACGGCCTGTGCAACAGGGCCATGGCAATGAGAATGCGCTGCGCCTGGCCGACGCTAATCTCCGAGGGCTTTCTATGGAGGAAGTCTTCGCCTGCCGGCAATTGCACTTCTTCCAGCAATCCTTCCAATCTCGCCCGGAATTCTCCTTGGCCATTTTCGTGGGCTCTCCACGCTTCGCGGAACTGGCGCAGCAGACTGACGGCAGGGTTGAGAGCCAATATCGGACTCTGCGGGATCAGGCTGATGCGGCGTCCGCGCAGCCGGCGCCATTGCGACTCGCTGAATGCGAGCAGGTTTTCGCCTTGCATCACAACTTCGCCGCTGACGCGACCACCGCGCCAGGGCAAGAGGCCAAGCAGCGACAGCACCAGAGTGCTTTTTCCGGCTCCGCTTGCGCCGGCAAGGCCCAGAATCTCGCCGCATCGCAGCTCGAAACGCAGATCGCGGAGGATGGTCCTGTCTCCGTAACCTGCTGTGAGGGCCACGCGAAGAAGCGGCTCGCTGCTCATTGCGCACCCCGCAAACGGAGTCTTTCCACGTTCCACACCAGCCGCGGCGTAAGCACTGCTGGCTCCACGCCATCCAACCGTTTGGAAAATGCGACCAATGCGTTTGGGTAAACCAGATAGATAAACGGCTGTTGGTCGGCGACGATCTGCTGCACGCTGTCGATTGCTTCTTTGCGCTTTTTCTGATCTGTGGCGCTGGCCTGCTGATGCATCAGACGGTCGATCTCCGCCTCCCATTCGGTCGCAGGCTTCTTCTCCGATGGATTCCACTGGTGGTTCGCCGACGAACTGACCCAGAGATTCATCATCGAGTTAGGATCGGGATCCACGTTCACGAGGCCGAGCAGACAAGCTTCGTAATCCTGCGAGTGCAACAGGCGCTCGATCAGCGCCGGAAAATCGAGCGTGACGACCGTCACCTGCATGCCCAGGGCCGCGAGATCCTGTTGAATCATGGTTGCCATCTTGAGCCGAGCAGCGTTGCCGGCATTGGTGAGGATCGAAAACTTCACCGGATGTCCGGACGAGTCCTGCAGTTGAGAACCGTTCAGGTGGAATCCCGCTCGCGCCAGCGCCGAACTGGCGGCTGCCAGGTCTTCATGCGGCGCAGAAATGTTGCGGTCGTACCAAGCCACGTTTGCCGGCGAGATGAACGTATAAGCCGGGGTTGCATGGCCTTCATACGCGAGTCGCGCCAGATCGGTGCGGTGAATGGCCTGCGAAACTGCCACTCGGAAGGCACGGCTTTGAAACCAGTCTTTCTCCCACGGCGGAAGCGGAGCCGATGAGGCCTGGTTGAACCACATCTGCTCGGTGTTGAGCGAGGGGCCAAGGTCCCGAACCTGCGAGGGGTCTTTGCGCTTGAGCAGCTCGAAATAATCCGGCGGAAGATTCTCGATGAGATCATAGTCGCCGCGCAGGAAGAGCCGCACTTGCTGCTCGGGATTCTGCAGGATGTCGAGGCGAATACCGGAAGCGTAGGGGAGCGTGGTGCCGGATCGATCACGTGCAAAGTAGTGAGGATTGCGCGTGAGGCGCACGTATTCGAGCCGTCGATAGTCGGAGACGACGAAGGGACCCGAAGTCACTCGTCCTTCTGATGGATGATCCGCCGGCTCGATGGCGATCTCGTCGAAGACTTTGCCGATTCCGATGACCCTTGCCGGAAGATGGACGATGACCGTTCTTGGATCGGGTGTCTCAATGGTGACGCTCGCGGGTGATAAAAACTCCTCGGTTGTTGGTGAGCCGGTTGCGGGAGAGAGAACATGCCGAATCGACCATGCGACGTCACGCGAGGTCAGGCCGGAGCCATTCGAGAACTGCAGACCTGAGCGCAACCTGAACCGG
The DNA here is from genome assembly GCA_030050035.1 of Acidobacteriaceae bacterium. Lineage (GTDB taxonomy): Bacteria > Acidobacteriota > Terriglobia > Terriglobales > Acidobacteriaceae > Telmatobacter. The sequence goes on from JASIJW010000070.1 coordinate 4,715, forward strand.
ATCGTTTTCCCGTCCGCCGATTCGCTCCAGCTCTCAGCCAGTGTGGGCTCGACGGTCTGGGTGAGCCGGTTGAAACGGACAAGAACGCCGGCAGTCAGGTAGCGCACTACGTCCGACCACTGATCGTCGACCTTGGCCGGATCGAAGGTTCTCGGATCGGAGCCGATGGTCCAGCACAACTCTCCTGGCAGACGAGATGCAGATTGCGCGGGGCAAATGACTGCAGAAGTCAGAACGCAGCCTAAAAGAGAAATTAGAGAACGGCGGG
>JASIJW010000575.1:0-7216 GCA_030050035.1 Acidobacteriaceae bacterium
GCTGCGTTCTGCGCCTGCGCCGCAGCATTCACCGCCTGTGCAGCCGCGCTCTGCGCCTGTGCCGCGGCCTGCTGCGCGTCGGCCAGCGCGCGTTGCCGTTCGGCCTCCTCGCGCTTGCGCCGGTCGGCCTCCTCAGCGTTCCTTAACTCCTCTTCCATCTGGAATTTGAAGTCGTTCGAGGCCTTGCGGAACTCGTACATCAGTTTGCCGATCTGCCGGCCCACCTGCGGCAGCCGCCGCGGACCAAGCACCACCAGCGCAATTACCATCAGCAGCAGCGAGTCGCCCATGCTCAGCGTGGCGACCTGAATTGGCGGAGAAATTACCATGAAACTTCCATGATACCTGTCAGCGCGCGGCCAGCACCAGCGGCGGAATACAGGGAGCTAGGCGCAAGGGAGCAGGCAATAGGAAACAAGCGAACAGAGCCACAAAGCGAGATAGCCGCAAACCTTAGTCCCTGGTCGCTTGCTCGCTCGCTCCCCGGCATTTAGACTCAGCCCCATATGCGCTACAACGGAAGAATTGAGTACGCAAGCGAGCGTAAGATTCGCGAGCGCAACACCCGCCTCTATCGCCTGGCCCACTGGCCTATCTGGATCTGGGTTTTCTTTCTAGCCCCCGGCCCGCTCACCTTCAGCCTTTTTGCCCACGGCTTCAACCGCTGGAACCTGGCCTGGCTCGCCGTCGTTCTCGCCGGCACCGGCATCGCCGGCCTCTACGCGCAACTTCCCGGCGTCGAGCCACGTCCCTACATCCTCCGCTTCGACGAAGACCGCCCCAACCCCATGTACCGCAAGGTCTGCTACACCTTCGCCTGGAACGCGGTGCTCAACTTCGCGCTGCTCAATCTCGCCGGCCTCGTCGGAGCAGTTGCCACTGGCGTCTGGCAGCTCAAGCAAATCTATCAGTACGCATACTCGCCGCTCTGCGCCCTCATCCTGCTGCTCGGCATCATGGGCAAACTGCCCCGCGTCGGCCCGTCCACAAAAGGCGAAGGCATCGAGCGCCGCTACTTCTACGGCGCCGTCTGGTCGGTAACCGCCGCACAAACCGTTCTGCTTGTCCTCTGGAAAGCCCTTCCCGAGACGCGCACAGGAAGCCTAATCAAGCTCACGGTCTTCGTGGCCGTGCTGGTCTTCATGGGCATTCTTGCTGGGCGCGGCGTCCTGCCCCGCACCCGTCCCATCCTCCCCGGCGAACTGATGGTGTCAGACTAATTAGCCGACCGCACAGGCGGTAACCTGCCACAACCGCTCCGTGCCCCATCCTTTTCACGGCCTCATCGTGAAAAGGGTGGGAAACCACATAGCCTTAGAAATCCCCAATTACATCCGTAAGCCCATTCCTCCAATTCAACCTGCCCTCATCCTCACCCGAATTCCGCACCCAGCCGATATCTGAGAAGAAACTAAGACGGCTAGCCCACGCTCATCGCCGGCCGCCTGGAAAAGCCGCTATGCGCCCTCTTCTCAGCACTTCTTCATTAGCCGCCGCTGCACTGCTCGCTGGCTGCGCGGCCAATCCCTTCGGTCCCTCTGTGCCTGCCAGCCGCATCACGCCAATTAACGAAGCACAAACCGTCACCCTCGCCGGCAACGTCCATCCTCTCGCCCGCCCCGAGTTCGACCAGGGCCCGCTCGATCCCTCCACGCCTCTCGACCGCATGCTGCTCGTTCTCAAGCCTTCTCTCGCACAGCAGTTCGCTCTCGACCAATTAGTCGCCGCCCAGCAGAACCCGGCCTCGCCCAAGTACCACCAATGGCTCACACCCGCCGAATTCGGCGCCCAGTTCGGCGCCGCGCCCGCCCAGATTGCGCAAATCACCGCATGGCTCACATCCCACGGCTTCAACATCGAAGAGATCCCCGCCGGCAACCGTCTCATCGCCTTCGCCGGCACCGCCGGCCAAGTCGATGAAGCCTTCCACACCCAGATGCACCGCTACCGCATTGCCAGCACTGCTTTCATCGCCAGTGACCACATTGCCAATGATCGTGACCCGCAAATCCCCGCCGCCCTCGCCAATTCCATCGCCGGCATCGTCTCGCTCAACGACTTCCGCCGCCAATCCTCGCTCGTACTGCGCGCACTGCCTGCAACGCATTCTTCGATCCAGCCGCAATCGGCCAGCAGTCCGCAGTACTCCGCCGGCAGCACGCATTACATAGCTCCGGCCGACTTCGCCACCATCTACGACCTCAACCCGCTCTACAACGCCGGCAACTCCGGCGCCGGTGCATCCATCGCCATCGCCGGCCGCAGCAATATTGATCTCGCCGACGTGGCCCAATTCCGCGCCACGACCGGCCTCGCCGCCAATCCCCCCGCCGTCATCCTCGCCGGCGCCGATCCCGGCCTGGCCGGTTCCGACCAGGCTGAGGCTACGCTCGACGTCGAGTGGAGCGGCGCCGTAGCGCCCGCAGCATCCATCACCCTCGTTGCCGCCACATCCACCGCCACCACGGACGGCGTCGATCTCGCCTCGGCCTACATCGTCAACCACTCCACTGCGCCCATCCTCAGCTCCAGCTATTCCACTTGCGAGCAGCAAATGGGCGCCGCGGAGCTGGCCTTCTACAACGCGCTCTGGGAGCAGGCTGCCGCTGAAGGCATCAGCGTCTTCGTTGCCTCAGGCGACGCCGGCGCAGCCGGCTGTTCTGCCGGCTCTGACATCACGGGCTCCGCGCCCGCGGTCAACGGCCTCTGCACCCCGTCCTACGCCACTTGCGTTGGTGGAACGGAATTCAACGAAGGTGCGAATGCCGCGGCGTACTGGGCCGCAACCAACGGCTCCGGCCCCGGCTCTGCACTTGGCTCGGCGCTTCAGTACATCCCCGAAGAAGTCTGGAACGAGAGCGCAGCCAACAGCGGTTCGGATATGTGGGCATCCGGCGGCGGCGTCAGCACTGTTTACGCGCAGCCCGCCTGGCAGTTTGCCGTCTCCGGCGCAACCGCCGCCGGCAGCATGCGCGCCGTGCCCGACGCAGCTCTCGCCGCCTCAAACCACGACGGCGCCATCATGGTCGAGAACGGTGGCTTCATGATCGCTTCGGGAACATCCGTAGCCGCACCCTCATTCGCCGGCATCATGGCGCTGGTCATCGCAGCCCAAAGCGATAAAGGGCAGGGCAGCGCCAACCCGCGCCTTTACGCGCTCGCCGTCGCCGCACCGTCCGCCTTTCATCCCACGCCTTCGGGTACCAACACAGTCCCAGGCGTCGCAGGTTACGCGGCCACGGGCGCGGTGTACAACCTTGCCACCGGCCTCGGCTCGGTCGATGCGTCTGAGCTGGTGAGCCATTGGGCAGCACAGTCAACGCCGTCTTGTCCCACGCGGCTGGTGCGCGCCCGCTGCCGCTCCGGCGTCCGTCCCTGGATGTTATTTCCCTAAGTTGCCGAGTTCGGTTTTTGACTCTGCTACTGAACTGGGTGGCACACGAAAAATGCGTATCGCTACTGCGGGCTGTTGCGGATCGCGCAGTAAAAGGCGACTGCAGATCCTTCGCGTCGCTCAGCCGATGACTCGGCTCCCCCACTGCAACAGTCTCACCCTAACTGCCGCTCATTCAGTGATACAAGGATGACATCGGTTGAAGGGGCGAGTTCGCACAGGTGACAGATTGAGCTCATCGAACTCGCTCGGGTTGGCAGAGCGCAGTGGCGCTGTCGGTGGTAGCATCGGGCAAGGATGAGGTTCCATAAGCATGGCCGGAGGAAGATTGATTTCGTTTACCAAGACGCAGGCCTGCGGCAACGATTTTTTGATCATAGAAGAAGATGCTGCGGCCAACCAGGACAAGGCGGCGCTGGCGCAGCGGTTGTGCTCGCGACATACGGGCGTGGGCGCAGACGGCGTGGAGTTTTTTGCGTGGACCGGCGCGAAGGCAGGGCGCATCCGGCTGCATAACGCGGACGGCTCGGTGGCCGAGATCAGCGGCAACGGCACGCGCTGCGTGGCGGCGTGGATGGCGGAGAAGCTGGGATCGAAACCGGGCGACGAACTGGTGATTATGACCGACGCGGGCTCTCGCGTGTGCCGCATCAACAGCGTAAACGCGGAGAATAGCTTTGCGGTGGATGTGTCCACGAACATGGGCACGCCGGCGCTTGCTCCGCACACGGTGCGGCTGGAGAACGGCGAAGATATTACCGGCATCGCGGTCTCGATGGGCAATCCGCATTTTGTGGTGGTGGTGGATGATGCGGAGTTCACCGTGGCAGGGCTGCCGTGGACCGAGGTAGGCGCGGAGATCTGCACGCACCAGGATTTCCCCGGGCAGACGAACGTGGAGTTTGTGCGCGAGGTCAGCGAGCATGAAATAGAGATCCGCATTTTTGAGCGCGGGGTGGGACCGACGTCATCTTCAGGCACCGGGACATCCGCTGCAGCCGTGGCCGCGCTGGCGCTAAAGGGATGCGTTTCGCCGCTCACGGTGGTTGCGCCGGGCGGCCCGCAGACGGTGGAGTGGAGCGGACCGAACACGGATCTGCTGCTGACCGGGCCGGCGGCGCTGGTGGCGCGCGGCGAGGCGTGGTAAGGATGCAGGCTCGCACAGTGGCTCTGCGCAAACCGGAAGCGTTGAAACAAGGAGCGGGCGTGAGTGTGATTGCGCCGGCGAGCTTTGCGCAGACAGAGCGCGTGGAGCAGGGAGTGGCGGCGCTCAAGGCGCTGGGTTATGCGCCGGCCCTGAGTGCAAGTGCGTGGGAGCGCGGTCCGATTTATTTTGCCGGCACGGCGGAGCAGCGGCTCGAGGACCTGCACGCGGCGTTCGCGGATGAAGCGACCAGCGCAGTGATGTGCTTGCGCGGCGGTTATGGGTCTAATTATTTGCTCAAGTGTATTGACCTCAGGTTGATCGAGGAGCACCCGAAGGTTTTTTTTGCATACAGCGATTTGACGGGCGTGCAACTGCGGTTGCTGGATGAGCTGGGGCTGCCGGCGTTTCATGGGCCGATGGTGGCGGCGGATTTTTATCTTGCAGACGGCGTGCATTGGGAAAGCTTTCGCGCCGCGACGGCCGGCGAGACCTACAGCCTAGGCGCAGCGGAGGGACTGCGGGCGCTGAAGCCGGGCATGGCGCGGGGGACGCTTTACGGCGGGTGCTTGTCGATTCTGGTTTCGTTGCTGGGCACGCCGTGGGAGCCGCGCACTGAAGGCAAGCTGCTGTTCCTTGAAGACGTGGGCGCGAAGCCGTACCAGGTGGACCGCATGCTGTGGCAGTTGCGGGCTGCGGGCAAGCTTGAGGGCGTGCGCGGCATTGTTTTTGGCGAGATGATGGATTGCGCCTCGCCGGGCGCTGCGCCCGATCTGCTGGATCAGGCAATTCTGAATGCGCTCGATGGGTTCGAGGGGCCGATCGCGATGGGGCTGCGCAGCGGGCACGTTTCACAACGGAATGTGACGCTGACGTTTGGCGTGGAGGCGGAGCTTCGGGTTGGTGAGGAGACGCGGCTGGATTTGCTGGAGCCGGCGGTGCGGTGAATCGGTCTGTTGAGTGTTGTGGTTCCCACCCTAAGGGCAAAAAGCGCCTTAGGATGGGGTACCCATAAGTTAGCGAGATTTGTGACGGGGCGGATTGGTGAGTTTGGGTAAGAAGCATATTCATCTGAGCGGGATCTGCGGGACGGCAATGGCGTCGATGGCCGGGCTGCTGCAGCTTGAGGGACATCGCATCACGGGATCGGACAAGGCAGCGTATCCGCCGATGAGCGATCTGCTGCACGAGCTGGGGATTCCGGTGGCGGAGCCGTATGAGGAGACGAATCTTGAGCCGCGGCCGGATCTGGTGGTGATCGGCAATGCGCTCTCGCGCGGCAATCCCGAAGTGGAGCGCGTGCTTGACGAGCGGATTCCGTTCACTTCGATGGCGGCGCTGCTGCATGAGGAGTTCCTGAAGGGGCGGGAGTCGCTGGTGGTTGCGGGCACGCACGGCAAGACGACGACGACCAGCATGCTGGCGTGGATTTACCAGACGGCGGCGAGTGAGCGGCCGGAGCTGGAGCCGTCGTTTTTGATCGGCGGCGTGGCGGAGAACTTCGGGACAAGTTTTCAGTTGCGGCCGACGAGGACCTTCATCGTTGAGGGCGACGAGTACGACACGGCGTTCTTCGACAAGGGGCCGAAGTTTCTGCACTACTTTCCCGATGGGCTGATTCTGACGCATGTGGAGTTCGATCATGCCGATATTTACTCAGATCTGGAAGCGGTGAAGACGGCGTTCAAGCGGCTGGTGAACCTGGTGCCGCGGCGCGGGCTGATTGTGGCCTACGATGGCAGCGCGAATGTGACGGAGTGCGTGGAACGCGCGCTGTGCCGCGTGGAGCGGTACGGGTTCAGCGAAGGTGCAGAGTGGCGGATACAAAATCTGCAGTATGAGGGCGGCCGCGTGCAGTGGGAGGTGTGGCGCGGCGGCGCAATGTGGGGCAAGCTGGCGATGCGCATGGCCGGCGAGCACAACGCGCTGAACGCGACGGCCGCGGCGGCGCTGGCCTCTGGGCAGGGCGTGAGCCGGGAGGCGATCATCGCCGCGCTCGCGAGCTTCAAGAGCGTGAAGCGGCGGCTGGAGGTTCGAGCGGAGATCGGCGGGATTACGGTGATCGAGGATTTTGCGCATCACCCGACGGCGATTCGCGAGACGCTTAAGACCCTTCGGGCGGTGTATCCTTTGGGGCGCATCTGGGCGGTTTTAGAGCCGCGCTCGAATACGCTGCGGCGCAAGGTGCTGGAGGCAGAACTTGTCGCTAGCTTGCGAATGGCGGATCGCGCGGTGCTGGCGGGCGTGTATCAACAGCAGCGGATTCCCGATGCCGAGCGGCTGCACCCGGAAGATGTGGTGCGAGCGCTGAATGAGCAGGGCACGCCGGCTGAACTGCTGGACGGGGCCGATGCGATTGTGAGCGGGATTGTGCCGGAGCTCGCGGGCGGCGATGTGGTGGCAATTCTTTCGAATGGCGGGTTTGACGGAATTTATGAGAAGCTGCCAGCGGGCTTGCGGGAGAGATTTGGCGAGAGGACGGCATGATCTCTTCGCTGCTGATGTTTGGGACGTTTCTTGTGCTGGGCGTTCCGGCAGCGATCATTTGTATCCCATTTGCGGCGATTACGGGCAACGCGACGCCGCTCTATAACGTGGCGCAGTGGATTTCGCGCGCTGCGTTTTGGATGGCGCGGATTCGCGTGGAGGTGGAGGGACGCGAGCTGATCCCGGCGCAC
>JASIJW010000576.1:0-3939 GCA_030050035.1 Acidobacteriaceae bacterium
ATTGCGCGCAGCAACCATGCGGCCTGGGTGTCTTTCTTCACGGTGCGGCGGGTGACATGAGTCATAGCCCGGCGCTCCACGGCGCTCGTGTTCACGCGCACCTGGTCAACCCAGTCCAGGTTGAGGGGGATGCGGCGGTTGGGTTCGAGCGCGCGTCCGTTCAGGGTTACTGGAACCGAATGGGCAGCGTGCGCTGCGCCGTTGGGAGTGGCGACGGGTTGGAGGGCCATGATGCTCGTCTCCGCGGGAAAACTCTCGCAAAACCTGAAGAAAAAGACTTGGCTCCCCCCGCTGTTGGCAGGGGAGCCGCACTGGAAACTTCAGAAGAAAAAGGATAAATCGGAGCTGGAGCTAAAGCAATCATGCGGTAAGGGGGGCATATCCGAACAGGAATTTTCGCGCGCTCGGCAATGGTTTCGATCATGCGCACAGAACGCGTACGCCGGCCGCTTCGAATGCTCTGGGCCTGGCGCATCTAAACCGGGGTGGCTGCGAGCGTCCCGATAAAAATTGCACAGGTCGCACCTCTTTACGAGAGAGTCCCTCCGCGCCTGTACGGCGGGATAGAGCGGGTGGTTTCGTATCTGACCGAAGAGCTGGTTCGCGAAGGACACCACGTGACTCTCTATGCGAGCGGCGATTCGCGAACGCGCGCACAGCTCAGGACGGTGTGCGAGCGCGCGCTGCGCTTCCAACTCACCGGGAGCGGCCAGCGCATCGATCCGCTGGCCTGCCACATGCTGCTTATGGAGCGGGTGGCGCAAGAGGCCGACGAGTTCGACATTATCCACTTTCATCTCGACTATCTGCCTTTTTCGCTTATTCGGCGCACCGGGCTTCCCGCGCTTTCTACCATTCACAACCGGCTGGACGTTGCTTCGTTTCCAGCGCTCTTTCGCGAATTCGGCGACATGAACCTGGTTTCGATTTCCGATGCGCAGCGCGAGCCAGTGCCCTGGGCCGGATGGTTGCAGACAATCCACCACGGATTGCCGGAGGATCTGCTGTACCCGTCTGCGAAGACGGAGGATTACCTGGCTTTCCTGGGACGCATTTCGCCGGAGAAGCGCGTGGAGCGCGCGGTGGAGATTGCCGGGCGCGCCGGCATGCGGCTGCGCATTGCCGCCAAGATCGAGCAGGCCGATTGGGAGTACTTCGAGAAGGTGCGCCATCTATTTGATGAGAAGCACGTGGAGTTTCTGGGTGAGATCGGCGAAAACCAGAAGAGCGATTTTCTGGGCCGCGCGCGAGGGTTGCTTTTTCCCATCGATTGGCCGGAGCCGTTCGGGCTGGTGATGATCGAAGCGCTGGCCTGCGGCACGCCGGTAATCGCCTTTCGCCGCGGATCGGTGGAAGAAGTAATCGAGGACGGCGTGACAGGGTTCGTGGTGGAAAGCGTAGATGAAGCGGTGGAAGCGGTGGGGCGCCTGGAAACGATCGATCGCTCAGCCTGTCGCGCGGCGTTTCAAGAGCGCTTCAGCGCGCGGCGCATGTGCAGGGATTACCTGCGCGCCTACGTACGCGTGATCCGCAGCAGGTTCGGGGCGTCCGCGCGAAGCGCCGGCCCGATTTCGCTTGCCGGGTAATTATTTTTGACCATCAGGAGCGGGGGGATGTCACTGGCGGAACGGACGACGAACCAGTCAACGGGAAGGTCTGGGCACGAAGACGTCATCGAAGTCGGACAACATTTTTATATTCGCGCTTCATCCTCGCTTGCCGATGACCGCACGCGCGTACTGCTGCACGGTGACACCTTCGCGATCTTCGATCGCACGGGCGACATTCACCCTGTCGGCTTCGGGCAGCAGGGCATTTTCCATAAGGAGATGCGCTACCTTTCGCGGCTCGAAATGCGACTCGAGGACGTGCGGCCGCTGCTGTTGAGCTCTACCATTCGCGAAGACAACATCCTCTTCGGCGCCGACCTGACAAACCCGGATCTGAAGCTGTCTTCCGGCGCGCTGGCCCGCGGTACGCTGCATATCTTTCGCACTAAATTTCTGGCCGGCGATACCTGTTACGACCGCATTCTGCTGCACAACTACGACGACAAGCCGCTCGAAGTCAACTTGAGCTTCGAGTTCGAGGCCGACTTCGCCGATATCTTTGAGATACGCGGCGAAAAGCGTCCGCAGCGCGGCCGGATATTGCCTCCCCGCTGGACCGACCATGGCCTCACTTTCGCCTATGAAGGGCTTGACGGCATTTTGCGCCGCACCAACATCGACTGCTCGCATCCAACTTGCCATGCCCACGAAAGCGGATTTTCGGTAAACATCTGGCTGGACGCGCGCGCCGAAACCTTTTTTACCGTCGACGTGCAGTGCCAGCGCGGCAAAACTCCCGAACCGCCCGAGAAATACGATGTGGCGATGCAGCGCATGGTACGCGAGCGCAGCGCCAGGCCGCTCGTTGAAGTCGACATCCACTCCTCCAACGAGCATTTCAATGTCTGGGTGCGCCGTTCGCGGGCCGACCTGCAGATGATGATCGCCGAAACAACGTTCGGGCTTTATCCCTATGCCGGCGTTCCGTGGTACAGCACCGTCTTCGGGCGCGATGGCATTGTGACGGCGCTGCAACTGCTATGGCTTGCCCCGGCGATTGCCCGCGGCGTGCTGCTCTATCTTGCCGCCACGCAGGCCATCGAGCACGACGCGGAGCGCGACGCCGAGCCCGGCAAGATTCTGCATGAGACACGCAAGGGCGAGATGGCTAACCTGAGCGAGATTCCCTTTGGCCGTTACTACGGCACCGTGGACGCAACGCCGCTATTCGTGCTGCTGGCTGCGGCTTACTACGAGCGCACAGCCGACATCGAGTTCCTGCGCAGCATTTGGCCGAATATTCTGGCTGCGCTCGACTGGATCGACCGCTACGGCGATCGCGACGGAGACGGCTTTGTGGAGTACCAGCGCAAGAACGAGCGCGGGCTGGTGCAGCAGGGCTGGAAGGATTCGAGCGATTCGGTTTTCTACGCCGACGGCCAACTCGCGCAACCGCCCATCGCGCTCTGCGAGGTGCAGGCGTATGTGTATGCCGCCAAGAGAGGCATAGCGAATTTGGCCGAAGCGCTGGACGACGCGCCGCTCGCCGACCGGTTGCGGGCACAGGCTGCAGAACTGCGCAAAAAGTTCCAGCACGCCTTCTGGTGCGCTGATCTGAACGTATTTGCTTTGGCGCTAGACGGCGAAAAGCGCCCCTGCCGCGTGCGCAGCTCCAACGCCGGCCAGTGTCTGTTTTCCGGCATTGCCAGCGAGCAGCAATACAGCGCCCTGGCGCAGGAACTGCTCTCACAGCCGTTCTTTTCGGGTTGGGGCATCCGCACCATCGTGACCGGCGAAAAGCGCTACAACCCCATGTCGTACCATAATGGCTCGGTGTGGCCGCACGACAACGCGCTCATCGCCCTGGGTGCGCTGCGCCAGCAGGATAAGACGCTCGCGGTCCGAATCCTCCAAGGGCTGCTGGAGCTTTCGGCGCACGTGAACATGCACCGGCTGCCGGAACTGATCTGCGGCTTTGCGCGGCGACCCGGCAAAGGGCCCACGCTCTATCCGGTGGCGTGCTCGCCGCAGGCGTGGTCGGCCGGCGCGGTGTTCATGGCGCTGCAGGCCTGCCTGGGGCTGGAGGTGCGAGCGCGCGAATCGCGCATCGTTCTCCACTATATGGCGTTACCCGAGAACCTGCGTCAGATGCGGATCCGCAACTTGCAGGTCGGCTCAGGTAGCGTTGATCTCTCCTTCGAGCGCACTGCCGAGACCGTTAGCCTCGATATCCCCCGCCGCAGCGGTAATATCGAAATTGTGTCCCTGCGTTAAAGCGGAACAATGAAGCGGCTTCGCAATAGCCGATTGCGCTGAGCGCGCCGGTGCCAGCCTGCGGCCAGTTTAGGGTTTTCGGTCCCAGGCAGCCTCCCCCCGTTCCGGCCATTTA
>JASIJW010000071.1:0-2693 GCA_030050035.1 Acidobacteriaceae bacterium
TTAAGCGTGACCAGCAGGCCCAGATCGAAGCAGCGGCGCAGCGGATGATCGGCAAACGAGCCGCAGACCCCGGTGCGGACGTTCGATGTGGGATTCATCTCCAGTGGGGTGCTCCGCACCCTTAACTCTTGGACAAGTGCCGCGTCGTCTAGCACGCTCAGCGCATGCCCGATGCGCTCTGAACCGATGGCCAACGCCTCCCATATTGCTTCCGGGCCGGTGGTTTCGCCGGCATGGTTGGTAAGTCGTAAACCGATCTCTGCAGCTTCAGCGTAAAGAGCTTGGAATTCCTTTGACCCGCAGCGCCGCTCGTCGCCGCCCAGCCCGATGCCGATGATCGAAGGGTGGCCGGCGCGCAGCTCGGCGGCTTTGCGGAAGACCCGCTCGGCTTCCGGGAGTGTGAAATGCCGGACTGCGTCGAAGATCCAGTAGACCGAGAGTCCCAGTTCGCTTTCGGCCCTTTTTCGCGCCCGCTCCAGCCCTTCAAAGACCGGCTCAAAGCAGGCCGGATCGTAATTGCGCCACATATAGATAACGCCCACCGAGATGAACACCTCAGCATGCACCACCCCCTGCCGGGCCAGATGCTGCATCATCCGCCATGCCGCCAGCTCATAATCTTCAGGGTCGCGCAGCCGCTGAGTCACCGCCCTGAAGGCTTCAATGAAGCCCGTGAAATCGGCGAATTCGTAGAGAGTCTCAGCCTCGACGAGCGTAAGCGGCGCGTCATCGTGCCGCGCGCTCAGTTCCACCAGCGTGGCCGGCAAAATCGTCCCTTCAAGGTGCAGATGCAGCTCCGCCTTGGGCATCCGGCGGATGAAGTCTGCGATTTCGGTCATGGTTTGAGTGTAGCTGGCTGGATGCGCGAAACCGTCATTCCGCTTTGATCGTTGTCGCCCGATCACCCGCAAACGTCACCATCCACTTCCTGCCATTCGCGTCGTAGGTCACGGTCCGGTTGCCTTCGCTGCCGCCATCGGTTTCAACCTTCTCGCCAAGGGAGGTGCGCGCCTGCAATTCATTCATGCCGGGCTTTGCCTGGTGCGCATCGACAGCGGCCCACACATCTTTCGGCCAGTTATCGTAAATGGTGTACGGATCGTCGTAGTAGAAGAGCAGGTCGCAAAAATACTCTTCATCGCTGCCCTCAATCACGCCGATCGGCGTGGCGTACAGCTTCGTTTCGCCCTTCGCATCGCCCGGCATCGAGAACACAGCAAACACCTGCCGCGCGCCGTGGCTCATGCTGTCATCCTCGCGCGCGGGCGGCAAGGCCTTTACGATTTTCTTAATATCGAGCCGCTGGTCCGGCGGAATCAGCCCCGCGCGGTGAAACTCCACGCCTCCGCCGGCGAAAGGGTAATACGGCATGGTGTAGCCGTTCTTCATCCACACGCTCGTGCCCACCAGGCTGAGCGTGTCCTCGTAGTGCTGCATGAACTTCATGCGCACCACGGCAAGGTCGTCGGCGCTCAGCTTCTGGCTTTGGGATTGTTCCGCGACCACGCCCGGATTCTTGCGGTGCTGGAAGATCGCATACAGGTAAATGGCGCCGATGACGAGCGTAATCGCGGTTGGAATGAGTACTTTCTGCCAGGTCTTCAAGGCTGCTCCCAGATTTAATCCTTCACGATTTAATGCTTCACGAGCGCCGTCTGCCGGTCGCGCGCAAACTCCGACCGGTGTCGGCTGTAGAGAAAATAGATGAACAGCCCGGCTACCAGCCACGCGAAGAACCGGATCCAGGTGATGATCTCGAGACCCGTCATCAGCACCACGCAGAAGATGATGCTGAGCAAGGGAATGACCGGCCCGAGCGGCGCCGTGAATCCGCGGTAACGGTTCGGTTCGCGATAGCGCAGAATCAGCACGCCAATCGAAACCAGCACGAAAGCAAACAGCGTGCCGATATTCGAGAGATTCGAGACCGTGCCGATATCGAGAAGCCCCGCCGGAATACCGACAACGAACCCCGCGACCCACGTGGAAACCGCGGGCGTGCGAAACTGCGCGTGGATGCGGCCGAAGACCTGCGGCAGCAGGCCGTCACGCGACATCGCGAACCAGATGCGCGCCTGGCCAAGCTGAAAGACAAGGATCGACGAGATCATGCCCAGGATGGCGCCGATGAGCACGAACAGCCGCACCCAGTGCAGCTCGCCGCCGCCGTACATCATTGACAGCCGCTTGAGCCCGTTGACCACCGGCGCCGCATCGCCCATCACCGACTGCCACGGCACAATGCCGCTGAGCACCAGGGCCACGCCGGCGTAGAGCACCGTGCATGCCACCAGCGTCATCAGGATCCCGAACGGCACATCGCGCTGCGGGTTGCGGCATTCCTCTGCTGCCGTCGAGACCGAATCGAACCCGATATAGGTGAAAAAGATGATCGACCCACCGGTGAGCACGCCCGTCCAGCCCATCGGCATGAAAGGGTGCCAATAATGCGGCTTGATAAAGCTGGCAGCGAAAAAGATGAACACCAGGATGGCCACAATTTTGATCAGCACCATGATGTTGTTAGCGCGCGCCGACTCGCGGATGCCACGCACCAGAATCACCGTGAGGATCATCACAATCAGGAACGCCGGAATGTTGAACCCGAAGTGCCAGCCCGGGTTGTAGAGATTGTTGCCGGCAAAATCCTGAAGTCCGGTGGGAAGGTATGCGGGCGAAATCCATCGCAGCGA
>JASIJW010000577.1:0-4863 GCA_030050035.1 Acidobacteriaceae bacterium
TATTACTACCTGAAGACCATCTACGGCCCGGAGCGGCTGGGACGATTCTTGTCGTTCCTCTTCATCTGGCAGCTCACCTTCAGCGCGCCGCTCTCCATCGCCTCAGGCTGCGTGGGACTGGCGCTCTACGCGGGCTTTCTTTTTCCAGTGCTGCGCCACAACTGGTTCAGCTACACGCTGCCGCTGCCCATCCCTGTCGCGGGCAGCTTTCACCTCGCCATTCAGTTTGGCCCTGGAACTGTGCTGGCCATGCTGTGCTGCCTTACGGCCGTGGCGTTGCTCTATCGCAACATTCAGGTCATCGGGCGCGTTTCGTCCATCTTGTGGATCGGCGTAATGGGCACATTGGGCGCGGTCATCGTTACCGGCTTCACGCACTTCGATGCGCATCGAGCCTTCAGCTTTCCTGCCGGCGCTTTCGCACCCAGTCTCGGATTCTTTGCCGGGCTCGGCTCGGCTACGCTCATCGCCACGTACGATTATTGGGGCGCGTACAGCATCTGCTTTCTCGGCGGCGAGGTGCGCAATCCCGGCTACACCATTCCGCGCGCAATTTTGTGGTCGGTGGCGCTTGTGGCCGCGCTTTACCTGATGATGAACGTGAGCGTGCTCGGCGTGCTGCCGTGGCAGTGGATGGTCGGCACAGCCGGCGCCAATGCGCGGCTTTCGGTAGCCGCGGAGCTGATGCAAACGGTTTATGGCGCCGTGGCCGGGCGCATCATCGCGCTGCTGGTGGTGTGGACCGCGTTTGCCTCGGTCTATGCGCTGCTGCTCGCCTACTCGCGCGTGCCATATGCAGCGGCGCTCGACGGCAACTATTTTCGAGTCTTCGCGCGGGTGCATCCGCGGCACCGGTTCCCGAACGTTTCGCTGCTGGTGCTGGGCGCGGTGGCGACTATCTTTTGCGTATTCCAGCTCGTCGACCTGCTGGCCGCGCTGGTCGTCATCCGCATCCTGCTGCAGTTTCTACTGCAGCATGTGGGCCTGATTGTGCTGCGGCGTACGCAGCCCCAGATGAACCGGCCGTTTCGCGTATGGCTCTATCCCTGGCCGGTGCTCGTCGCCATCGCCGGGTTTGTTTACGTTCTGTTCGCACGTCCGGCCTTCGAGCGGGAGCTGTTCTTTGCAGCTCTGATCGTAGCGACGGGAACAGTTCTCTATCTGCTGCGGGCAGTCAAGCGGCGGGAATGGCCGTTTGCCCCGGGTGCTGTTGACACGGACGCTGGCTGAAGCGGTTCTCTCCGCCGTGGGAAAATTGAATTGGACCCGCATGAGCGACGAATTAAAGCCCGACGAATTGAAGCCCGACGCACCCACGCCCGGCCAACCCACCCCCTCACCCGAGCAGCCTTCCACCGAAGTCACGCCTGCCACGCCGGAACCCGCTCAGCCGAAGGTTGAAACACCGGCCGAAGTGCAGCCCGCCGTTGAAGAGCCGTCCGCTTCTTTCGCCGATGTGCTCCGCGAGTATGAATCCACGCACACGCATCGAGCCGAAACACAAACCGGAGCAAAGCAGCTCGAAGGCACTGTGGTCTCGCTCTCAGTCGAGCAGGTGTTTGTCGACGTGGGCTACAAGATCGAGGGCGTGCTTCTACGTTCCACGTTCCCCAACAATGCCGAAGGCGTAAAGGCCGGCGACCGCTTCCCGGTTTCGATCACCGGCCGCACCGAAGACGGCTATTACCAGCTCTCGCGGCATCGCGTAGCGCAGCCCAGGGACTGGTCGGCGCTGGAGACGGCGTTTGCGGAAAAGCTGGCCGTCGCCGGCACGGTGACGGCGGTCATAAAGGGCGGATTGAGCGTCGATATCGGCGTGCGCGCCTTTATGCCGGCATCGCGCTCAGGTGCGCGCGATGCGGCGGAGATGGAAGCGCTCATCGGCCAGCAGATTCAGTGCCGCATCACCAAGCTTGACGTGGCCGATGAAGACGTGGTGGTTGACCGCCGCGTGGTGCTTGAGGAGCAGGCGCGAGCAGCGCTCGAGAACCGCCGCGCCGCGTTGGAGGAGGGCCAGACCGTCAGCGGAACCGTGCGGTCGCTCGCGCCCTACGGCGCATTTGTCGATATCGGCGGTGTAGACGGTCTTCTGCACGTCAGCGACATCTCCTGGAGCCGCGTGGCCAAGCCCGAGGACGCGCTTTCGGTTGGCCAGCAGATTCAGGTGCGCATCCTCAAGATCGATCCCGCAACCAAGAAGATTTCGCTTGGGCTTAAACAACTGCAGCCGGAACCGTGGGAGACGGCGCCTGCGCGCTACCTGACGGGCCAGCGCGTGGCGGGAACGGTGACGCGGCTGACGGATTTCGGCGCGTTCGTGGAACTGGAGCCGGGCGTCGAGGGCATGATCCACATCTCCGAGATGTCGTGGGCCAAAAAGGTGCGGCATCCCTCGGACCTGCTCAAACCGGGCGATCGCGTGGACGCGGTAGTGCTCTCCATCAAACCTGAAGAGCGGCGCATCGCGCTCGGCCTGAAACAAACTCTAGCTGATCCGTGGCTCGAAGCCGCACGCAACTTCCCCACCGGCTCGCAGATCGAGGGGCCAGTGACGAAGATCATGCCCTTCGGCGCGTTTATCGAAGCAGCGGAAGGCGTCGAGGGCCTGGTACACATCAGCGAGATCGTGCCTGACCGGCGGCTGAATCACCCGAGCGACGTGCTGCGCGTGGGCCAGCGCGTCAAGGCGCTGGTTCTCGCCATCGACTCCGAAAAGCGGCAGATGAAGCTCTCGATCAAGCAGCTCATCCCCACCGGCCTCGACGAATTCCTCGCCGAGCGCAAGCCGGGCGACACGGTAAGCGGCCGCGTGGTCGAGCTAACCGGTACGGGCGCTGTCATCGAATTGGGTGAAGGGATCCGTGGCGCCTGCCGCGTGGGCGCTGGCCGCACCGGCGGAGCGCCTTCGGGGGCTGAAGCAGCATCGGCCACCAAGGCCGATCTTTCCAGCCTTACGTCCATGCTCTCGGCCCGCTGGAAAGGCAACGCTCCGGCAGCGGCTGCACAGCCTGAGCCGCTTGCCGAAGGTCAGGTGCGCAGCTTCAGGATCACGAAGCTGGATGCAGCGACGAAGAAGATCGAACTGGAGTTGGCGTAGCGGCTGTTGCCGGATGTTCAAGAGCCGGTGCGCTGCCTGGCAGCGGAATCCGGTGCACCACCTGATCGGCTGTCAGCACCAAAAGCTGCTTCTGGCTGGCGATGATGCGCGCCAGCCGCAGCGGAGAGCCGAGTGTAAATCGCTCGATCTCAGTTCCTGTTTTTTCATTTACCAGCAGGATTTCGTCTTCGCGATTGGTGGCTGCGATCAGGCCGGTTCCCGCATCTGTGGCCAGCGGTTCGCCGAAGAACTCGCCGATCTTTGCTCCCGTGTCCAGCCGGTAGATTACGGTGTTGTTGTGCTCGCCGCGCACCAGCACGAATTCGCCGGAGACCTGGGCAAACCGCTCGTCGTCCCAGCCGTGCGACAAATCGATTTCAGGAAGCACCACCTGCTGAAGCGGCGCGCCGGTTTCAGGCGTCACGGTTTCGATCAGCAGACCTTTTTTGTGGTCCTTGAATAAAGCCGCCAATTGCTGAAGCTTAGGGTTGTCCTTGAGCTCGGACTTGGCAGTGTCGCTGCTCAAGTCCCACCCGAGCACCAGGCGATCATCTTCAGCGGGCCAGCAGACGGGGCGATATCCAGGGTAATCGCGCGACCACGCCACAGCCTGCGTCTCCATGTTCTTCACTTCGAGCGTCACATGGCGATTGGTCGCTTTGTCACTGCCCATCGGCTTGAAGCTGATTTGCAGGTTGCGGTACAGCAAGTCGCCGCTATCGAACTTTCCCAGATCCTTTGTCCGTTGCGCCTTCAGATCCAGCTCAATGTCTGCCGGATCGCGATTCATGTATTTGGGGAACTGGCCAAAAAGTCGGTCCTGGTCGTCAATCCAGACGTCGCGGAGCGGGCGCATCAGTCGGACCTGCGCACCTGTTGCAAGGTCCCAGACTTCTGAGCGGCCGCGCAGCGAAACGGCCAGATACCTGCCATCGGGTGAAAATTCGCCTGCCTGCGGTGAGGGCAGCGGGCCGAGCGGCAGCGGCAAGTGCACAGTATCCTTCGAATCCAGTGCGCTCAGAAAGAGCCCGCCGTTTGCATCCTCTGCGGCAATTCTCTTGTTCCAGGCATCGATAGCCGGAAATTCCCAGGCGAAAACGAGTTTGGCAGCGACCGGATCGTAGAGACCCACTGGATAGTCCTTCAAGGGCGACACGCTAAGCAGCTCTCCTTGAGTGACCGACCCCGGAACCTGGTCGCCAACCTTCGACTCGTTCAGCAACTTTCCATCCGGAAAGCTCAGCATCCGCGCCGGGTGCAGACCTTTGTCCGTATCCCAATCGATGACAAACAGCTTGTCCGGTCCGACGAAATTCATTCGCGATTGAACAAGGCCTTTGAGCTTGCCGCCGAGCTGGATGGGCTGCCGCGATTCAAAATCGTAGGCCATAACGCTATGCCCGGCTGCCGCGAGCAGATACTTTCCGTCCGGGCTGTTCAACATGGTCACCATGTCAGCTCCGGTGATTGCGTCCGTGAAGAAGGAAAGATAGGCCATGTACGAAGACATGGCGTTCAACTCGAAAAAGCTTGGCTTCTCATAGAGCACGTTCCCGCTTGCAACGTCGAAAATGCGCAGCCCAATGCGCGGAGGATTGCGGTCGACATCGACTTTTGCGCAGACCAGGGTTCGGCCATCGGGAGAAAGCAGCGATTGCGAGCAGCCGTCGTAGACGACCATTTCCTTTACTTCGATGCGCTTGGCGCCGGCGATGCTCCATCGCTCCACGCGCAGTTGATCGTCGTTAAACACGATCTCCTGCGAG
>JASIJW010000578.1:0-2828 GCA_030050035.1 Acidobacteriaceae bacterium
CCGTAACCGGGCCGACGGGTTGTGCGGCGCCGGCAGTCGATATTGGATTGGGCGCCGGATCGAAGCAGGCCATTACGCGCTCGAGATAGCGCGGGCTTACGGCGATATCGCTGTCGTTGATGAGCAGAAAATCGTGCCGGGCGTGTGCGGCCAGTTGCACCAGCGTGCTGACCTTGCCATTTGTGCCGAGGCGCTGAGGGCACTCGATGAGCTGGATGGGGATTGCGGGAAATTCCTGGCGGAGTTGCTCGACCGCAGCAACGGCCGGGTCGGCGAGCGAGGAGACGCCGAAGAGCAGTTCAAATTCGCCGGCATAGATCTGCCGGCAATGGCTGCGGAAGGCATCGAGCATTCCCGGATCGAGGCCCTTGAGGGATTTGAGGATGCTGACGCCGGGCGCGAACTCGCTGCCCTGTGCGGCGATGCGCCGCAGTTGTTTGCGGCGGCGCAGGAGAAATAAACGCGCGGCGATCAAGCCGGCGAGAAAATAGCCCATGCCTGCCACGGCCAGAGCCGTCGTTCCGATCTCTACGGCTAAAGCCAATGTGTGCGGCATCAATTTTGAGTGTACAGGGCACCTGTTACAAGAGGAGTGGGCCGGCTTGCGCGGCGTTCTCAGTCGCCAAACTAACTCCCACGTCGCGCAATCAAATACTTCCTCGCTATTGGCTGATTTTTATTATTTCTATTCCGTCGTCCCTGCCCTTTTGCAGTATTTGAAGCAGCTGTTGGGAGGACTACTTGCCGCCCGTGACAGCGTCCTTCGTTTTGTTGTAAGTCTTCTCGGTTCCTTGTTTAGTCTCGTCAGTAGCTTTTTGAGCTCCTTGCTTGGTCTCGTCCGTTGCCTTTTGGGCTCCCTGCTTGGTTTTGTTTTCTGCGTTATTCGTGCCGTTCTTGGTACTCTGTCCGGCATTCTTGGCCGCATTCTGCGTCTGTTGGCCGGCATTCTGCGCTTTCTGTCCGGCATTCTGGCCGTTGTTCTGCTGGCTGAACCCGGCGCCTGGCGCGCATGCAATGGCCGCGACCAGCAAGAATGCGGGGAGGCGGATTTTAGTGAGGATTCTCATAGCGGATGGGGATTCAGGTTTCAGCGCGCGAGTTGGCCGCGGCGGGAAATGCTCGTTTAATCTTCTGAACAACTGTCTTTGCTTCCGGTGCGAGCCATGGCATCAAATCCAGGCGCTCTGTTATCGTGAGTCCCAAATGCCACTAATGGCCAGCAAGCCCGCAGTTGCCGCGGCCCAGCCGACAGGACCCGCCGCTACGCTGATCTACGACGACTGGTACCCTGCGCTGCGGACGGACAAACTGAGGCGCGGCAAGCTGGCGACGGCCATGCTGCTCGATATTCCGCTGGTGCTGGGGCGGCGCGGTGACGGGCGCGTGTTTGCAATGCGCGACAGTTGCCCGCATCGCGGCATTCCCCTGAGCTACGGCTGGTTCGACGGCGATCGCGTTACATGCCGGTATCACGGGTGGGAGTTTGAGCCGTGCAGCGGCCAGTGCGCGCATATTCCATCACTCACTGCGCAGGACCGGCTGGATGCGACGCGCATCTATGCGACGGCATTTCCGTGCGAGGAGCGCGACGGCTACGCATGGGTTTACATTCCAAGTCCGGGAAGCGGCAAGCGCGCGCCGGGGGCGGAGCTTCGGCCTGTTCCTGAACTCGCCAAGTTCGGCCCGCGCTATCGCACGGCGCATCTTTGGGCCGATCTGCCTTGCAACGTGGATCACGGGATTATCGGTCTGATGGACCCGGCGCATGGGCCGTTCGTTCACCAGGCGTGGTGGTGGCGGTCGCGCGCAAGCATCCGGGAGAAGACGAAACGCTTCGAGCCGATCCCGGAGGGGTTCCGGATGAGCGCGCATGCGCCGAGCGCGAACTCTGCGCCGTACAAGCTGCTGGGCGTGTACGGACAGCCGGTGGAGACGACGATCGACTTTGTGCTGCCCAACCGGCGCACGGAGACGATCCGCTGCGGCGACAAGTGGTTTTCTTCGCTGACTACGGTTACGCCGGTGACGGCGTCAACATGCCGCATCGACGTGGTGGCGGCGTGGAATGTTTTTTATTGGGTTCCGTTGGTTACGCCGATTGCTAAGTTTTTTGGCGCGCGATTTGTGCGGCAGGACCAGGTGACGATGATTCAGCAGGCTGAGGGGCTGCGGCACAATCCGAGTCTGATGCTGATTGACGATGCCGATAAGCCGGCGAAGTGGTATTTCGCGCTGAAGCAGGCGCGGCTGGAGGGTGCCGCGAGTGCGGAGCCGCGACACCCGCTTATTCATCCTCTGGAAGGGCCGGTGGAACTGCACTGGCGTTCGTGAGTGTATCGGCTTCCCGCCCTTTCGCAGAGAACGCGAAAGGACGGCGCACGGGGCGGGTCGATTTCGTGCTCTCCCACCCTAGCCGCAAAGACAAAGACGCGGCGAGGGTGGGGCACCCAGTCGTCCTGAGTTTCCCACCCTTTCGCCAACCCCAATTTACTTTGCGGGGCCGTACTGCTTCGTTTGGCTGGTGCGGGTGTTGGTTACGGAGAAGCTGCCGTCGGGGCGAGCTACCACTTTGAAATATGCGCCGTCCGTGGTTGCGCCCTTGGGGTTGGCGATTAACGCTTCGGGGCTGTTGTGCGCGGCGTCTGAGCCTTCGGCCGTATGAAGCTGATACAGGTCAGGGTGCAGCGGGCTGTCTTGCACCGTCTGCCACGCTTCAGGCATGCCGGCCTTATGCGCACCGTTGTTCATGATGGCTACGCGCGGCTGGATGGCATCCACGAGGGCGTGCGAGTTCGACAGGTTCATGCCGTGGTGGCTGACGAGGAAAA
>JASIJW010000579.1:0-3901 GCA_030050035.1 Acidobacteriaceae bacterium
GGCAACTACGCCGGCATGTACCTGAGCCACAACAAGCAGTTCAGCAGCCGCACTGTGCATGCCGTGCTGGCTCCGCATCGCAAGGCTGACGGCACTCTCGATCCGCAAGGGATTGCGGTCGAGACAACTGCGCCATTCTCCAGCCCGTGGCGCGTGATGATGATCGCCGACGAACCGGCGAAGCTGATCGAGTCCAATATCATCCTCAACCTGAATCCGCCGTCGAAGATCGCCGATACTTCGTGGATCAAGGCCGGCAAAGCTGCTTGGGATTGGTGGTCCGGCGATGCCGCGACCGGAGTTTCCTTCACGCCGGGCATGAATACTGCGACCATGAAGCACTACATCGACTTCGCATCGGCTTCGGGCTTGCCGTACATGCTGATCGACGCCGGATGGGCAGCCACGGACCCAAACGCGCCGGCAGGCGAGCCGCGCCTGGCCGACATTACGCGCGTGCAGCCGAACATCGATATGCCGGAGCTGGTGCGCTACGCCAAAGAAAAGAATGTGAGGCTGTGGCTGTGGGCGCACTGGACTTCAGTCAACAAATACATGGACCAGGCGTTTCCGCTGTTTGAAAAGTGGGGTATCGCGGGCGTCAAGATCGACTTCATGAATCGCGACGATCAGTGGATGGTCGGCTGGTATCAACGCGTGGTTGCAACAGCGGCCGAGCACCACCTGATGATCGATTATCACGGCGCCTTCAAACCGGATGGCCTGCGCCGCACATGGCCAAACCTGATGACCCGCGAAGGCGTGATGGGACTCGAATACTTGCGCAACTCGGCACGCGTTACTCCTGCGCACAACGCAACGCTGCCGTTTACGCGGATGCTCGCCGGGCCGATGGATTACACGCCCGGCGCGTTCGACAACCGGACGCTGGATACCTTTGTGGCTCGGACAAAAGAGCCGATGAGCCTGGGCACACGCGCGCAGCAGCTTGCGCTTTACGTCGTTTTCGAAAGCCCGCTCGAGATGGTGTCGGATTATCCCGAGCACTACGAGGGGCAGCGGGACTTCGACTTCATCAAGCGCGTGCCTTCGACCTGGGACGAGGTGCACGCCATCGGCGGCATGCCGATGGAGTGGATCGCGCTGGCCCACCGCAGCGGCCGCGACTGGTACGTGGGCTCGCTGACGGACTGGGATGCGCGCGATATAAAAATTCCGCTCGACTTTCTGGGCGACGGCAAGTATGAGGCCGAGATTTATGCCGATGCGCCCGATGCCGCCGAGCACCCTACGCACACCGCGATTTCGCAGCAGATGGTCGACCGCACGACGGTGCTCGATGTCCACATGGCACCTGGCGGCGGCAGCGCGATGTGGATTCATCCGGCGGAATGAAGGGAAATAGAGTCCGACACCCCCACCCCCTCATCTGAGGGGATGTATCTGATTCGATGGCAGTTACGGCGGCGGTGCCGCCGTATGTATCTGATCCTCAAGGAGTTGTTATCAGTTGTTTTGGAATCAACAACTTACGGGAGGACGGATTTGCGGGGTAGGCCGAAACTGACGGCTACCGGTTTGACTGATTCTCAGTGTAGAGGAATCGCAGCTATTTTCAGGAAAGGTTGGACAGAAAAATAATCGCTGGCTTTTCAGGTGGATACGGGTGGTTGGCGGAGCTTCGGGGATTGACTTGGTGGCTTAACCGACTTCGGCCGTCCCTCCGGGACTTCTCGCTGGTAATGTCTATGACCCCGGGGCTTCCGCCCCGGGCTATTGTCGGATCTCCCTACGGGAGATCGCAGGTTGCTGAAAAACCCGATGTATGCCGCTCAAAATTCGAAAAACATCCCTCGGCGGCTAAAGCCGCGTTGATCTCGCGCGCTTTGCGGCACGACTGAAGTCGTGCCCTTTCAAAACCGCGGCTTTGTCAGCAGTCTGGGATCTCCCTCCGGGAGATCGGTTGGAGATTCTGCAATCTTTTCCGGGTCCTAGAAGCGGACCCGGAGCAGCCCAGTTTCATTGGTGAGAGCGGTACCCTATCCGTTAGTCAGTGGTTAGCGGAGTTGCCGTGGCACCCTAGTTCAGTGGAAGACGGGCATTCCGAGAACCGTGCAAACGGCAAAAATCCGGCGTCCTGTGCGCGGTCCGATTCATCTGACAAAATAATGACGGTGAAGCAAATCTCCCATCCATTAGCCCGGTGGTGTGTGCCGGGATTGTTCTTTTTGGTTTTGGCCGGGTTCGGCGCGGCTGCGGCGCCGGCGCAGAATGCTTCTTCGGCCGACAATCCCTTCCATGGCAGCGTGACCGCGCACGCGGCTACGGACGAGACGCTACAACTTTCTCTCAATGATGCGATCCGGCGGGGACTGGAAAACAACCTGGGACTGCGCGAGGTCCTGGCCCAGGAAAAGGATGTCCGCGGAGAGCGCGACGAGGCACTGCAGGATTTTCTGCCGACCATTACGCTGAAAGGCGACACGGGCTTTTACCAGCACAACCTGGTTGCTCTCGGTTTCAGCGCCTCGGTCATCGGCGAATTCGCACCTCACTTTCCTGGTGGCGTGATTCCGCCCGGTTTTACGACCCTGACGCACGACACGCTGACCGAGGGCACTGTGCGAGCGAACTGGACGCTGTTTTCAGGCCCGGTGATTGCGGGATGGCGTGCGGCCGGAGCGGCGGAGCGCTCCGCGCACTATGCCGTGATGAGCGCCCGCGGCGAGACCATACAGGAGGTTGCGACGGTTTATCTGCGCGCTGCGGCGGATGCGAGCCAGGTGGCGAATGCGAAAGCAAACGTGGATCAGGCGCAGGTGCTGTTGAACAACGAGCACGCCGCGCACGTTGCCGGAACCGTGGCGAATCTGGACGAGCTGCGCGCCAAGGTGGAGCTGCAGACGCAGCAGCAGTCGCTGATTTCCGCGCAGAACGCTCTCGACAAGGACCTGATCCTGCTGAAGCGCGAGATTGGGCTCGACCCCGGGCAGAATATCGCACTGACGGACGGTTCGCCGTACAGCGAGCTGGCTGAGCAAACGCTGCCGGAGCTTTTGGCCACGGCGTATCAGGACCGGCAGGATTACCAGAACCTGCTCAACCAGGTGGAGGGGTTCAAGGCGATCCACGCTGCTTACCGCAGCCGCCGCTGGCCCACGCTGAGCGTTAACGGCTTTTACGGTACGCAGACGGTTACCACTGTGGGCACGCACGGCGTCTTTGAGGCGGTGGGAACGCTCTCGGTGCCGATCTTTCGCGAGCCTGAGCTGCGAGGCGGCGAAGACGCCTCTATGGCGCAGCTTAGTGCCGCGCAGAACCAACTGGCCAGCCTGCGCGAGCAGATGGAACAGCAGATCCGCTCGGCGCAGCTGGATATAGACGCCGCAAAGCAACTGGTGGATGTGGCGCGGTCGAACGTTCAACTGGCCACGCGCGAGCTGAGCGATGAAACCGACCGAGTGAACGCCGGTGTGGATACGAACCTGCCGCTGGTGGAGGCGCAGGCCTCGCTGGCCAGCGCGCAGAGCAGCCTGGTTGAAAGCGTGTTCCAGTACAACGTTTCGAAGCTGGCGCTGGCCCGCGCGACGGGGGTGCTGGAGCTGAGGTACCAGCAGTACTTGACGGGTAAGCCATAGAATCCAAGTCACTTGATCTCTGAATCATAGTTATCATCGTTCGGTGATAAAATGGATTCAGAGGTTAGGGCTATGAGAACTACTGTCGCGCTCGATGATGAGCTTTTGAAAACCGCGCAGGAATATACCGGGGTGACAGAGAGGACGGCTCTGCTGCGCGAAGCCCTCAAGGCGCTGATCCATCTGGAGGCATCACGGCGGCTGGCCGCGTTAGGTGGAACCATGCCGGATCTCGAGGACATTCCGCGCCGCAAGTTTCCTCCCGAGGCTTGATCCGGCCCAATGGTGCTCGCCGACTCATC
>JASIJW010000580.1:0-6397 GCA_030050035.1 Acidobacteriaceae bacterium
CGCCGGCAGGTTCTTCAGCCGTGCGAGTTAGTCGTTTCCGATGATGACTCGACCGACGGAACGGCTGCATGAAATCGGAGAGACATAAGGGGCTTTTCCTATTGGCTAACGCACAGGAGACCTGAGAGTATGCCTCGATTCAGCCTTATTCTGGCTACATTTGGACGCACCGAAGAGTTACTAATCTTGCTTCGGACTCTCGCTGAACAGGAACTGAAGGACTTTGAGTTGATTGTCGTCGATCAGAACCCCGACGAGCGCTTGACACCCCATTTGCAAGAATGGATTCCACGTATCTCGCGATCATCTGGCCGAAATGGAGAGCGGCCACAGGTTCTGCATCTTCGCTGCTCTCCCGGAGTCTCGCAAGCAAGAAATATTGGATTGGCGCACAGTGCCGGTGAGATCCTCGCATTTCCAGACGATGATTGTTGGTACCACCCCGACACCTTGCAGAAAGTTGATGCATGGTTCAGAGAGAACCCCCATTATGGAATCCTTGCCTTAGGCTCTCGGAATGAGCAGGGGATCAAGAGTGGTAATCATTGGTTTCAAACGGAATGTGACTTACGATGGATCAACATTTTCCGGACTTCTGCCACGTATTGCTATTTTGTTCAACGACCCGCAGACGAAGTGTCCCTGAAATTCGATGAGTCCCTTGGGCCTGGGGCGGGTACGGATTTTGGGTGCGGCGAAGATACTGATTTCTTGCTTACACTGATGAACAGTGGGATCCGCGGACGTTTCTATTCCAATTACCATGTAGGTCATCCCAGAAAAGACGGATTCGTCGATGTTCCCAGAGCGAAGAAGTACGGCGGTGGTTTTGGGCGGGTACTAGCGAAACATTCGAATCCTTTCCTTCTCACTTGTCTAGTCGTTTTCGACTTTAGCCGGGCGGTGGGATACACACTGCTAGGTAAGCGGGGAAGGGCATCGCGCCTGTGGGCTCATGGTAAAGCGATGATTCGCGCTTATTATGCCGGATGATTTTATCGGCGCCTGCTTCAGTACTCAATTGTATTGAACCTGATGATCTCTGGCTCCGACAAGCGATTCAGCGGGACGGCCCTGCTGCCCTGCGCCTATCGCCATCCCAAGTGCGATCCAGAAATTTCCCAAAACCAACGGGAACCCGACAAAGATACTAACAATCAGAAAGCTGGAGAGGCTGAGAAACCATACCATGGACCGGGAATCGACTCGCCCATGTCGAGGCGAAAGATTCTTCCAGCTTCGTGCAATCACAACAAACATGCCAACTGTAAAGACAGCAGCCCCAATAACTCCGACGTTTGATAATAGGTACACAAAGAGATCATGTGAAGTTGCACTTCCCCAGCCGATACCAAGGATCGGGAATTGTTGGAAGTATCCAAAGGCCAAAGCAACTGTCATGGATCGCTCGATCGCAGACCCCCCACCAGTTTTGCCAAGCAGGATATC
The DNA here is from genome assembly GCA_030050035.1 of Acidobacteriaceae bacterium. Lineage (GTDB taxonomy): Bacteria > Acidobacteriota > Terriglobia > Terriglobales > Acidobacteriaceae > Telmatobacter. The sequence goes on from JASIJW010000580.1 coordinate 1,450, forward strand.
CGTCAACGTCTGTCGTGCCGTAGACGAACTGGCGAGGAGCGTAGCTATCGCCACGGCGAATGCAAGGCCGGCCGCTCCTAGTTTGACCGTGCGCCCGAAGGAAATTAATTTACTTTTTTTCAATACCGCCAGCAGCAGAACGGCGAGCACGGCAATACCGAAAATTGCCGTCGTGGATGTGCTTAGAATCAACATCACCACGAATAACAATGATGCCAAGCGGTCCCAGACGCGTGACAAAACGGGCTTCACGCCGAACCACGCAGGTAACGTGAGGGGCAGCGCTGAGATAAGACACTGAGCAAAAACTGAAGGCTCCAGCGTAGCCGAAGAAACACGCGCGATCCCTGACGACAATGTTTCTTGATAGCCTAGTGCAGATATCGATGTTGAGTTATTGAAGATATAAGATGGATAGGTTATTCCGATCACGCTGCAGATAAACTCAACACCTCCCCAAAGCGAGAGAACGATTGCGGATATCAATAATGCTTTCTCTATCTCTTCCCGCTTTTCGGCTCTCAAACTCAAGTGGGCGATACCTATGGCCAGCATGACGCCGAAAACAAGGTAGAGAAGTTGAGTAAAGTTGTGCGAAGTCAGATAAAGCGGAGTTTCAGCTTGCTGAGACAATCCCGCTGAACTAATTATAAGCCTACCGTTTATATACGCAGGCATCACAAGCGACACGGATGCTACCATCACAATGCCCACCAGCCACAAGCACGGAGAAAGAATCCGGCTGTCGATAAAAATCGAAAGATTACCGATCAGTCGGATGATCTGGCGAAGAAGCCAAAACGAGCCAAAAAGCATCCATACCTGGAGTCCTGAGGCAGTATCCGTTTCGCCAAAATTGATAGCCGAGGTCGCCGAGAATAATGTCCAGAAAACGAAGAGGCGAAGGAGCCATTTCTCTGAAAAGACTAGGCAGCCGATGCCAACGGGAAGGAGAAGGTAACCGAGAATTGTCATCGATTGACTCTGCTTCGTATGCGACCGCTGTATCCACTCATTCTGGCCTTTCTCAGCACTTCGTCGGAATTCTTCTTTCGATGCCCACAATGTTATTGGCCGTCATATTAAGCCTACGGATCATCGCAGGAACCATCTATCCTCGATGGCTAAACAAATTTTGCCGAAGGACTCCGACCTTGGCCCTATTATCCGGCTCTAGCAGCGCGCGCTGCCACTGATCGGCAAAAATAACCCAGAGCACGCCAATGACGAATGCCATGAACGTCGCCAGACTCACTATAAGCGCACGCGGTGGTGAAGATTTCTTATCTGGCGGAACGGCCACGTCGGATATCTGGATCGTTCCCTGGCGCGCCTCGTCCAACTTAGCGGTCTCAAATTGTTTCGTCAGCAACTCGGTGATCGCCTCGTTGTAGCGTAGATCACGTACCGCATCGATATATTCAACGCCTGATTCCGGGATATTGGTCTTAGGCAGCCCAATATTGCCATAGATGTTCGCGTCCGGACCCGCTACTCTGGCATACTGCTCACGCAGCGCTTCAAGCTGCTGCTCAACCATTGCATACTGCGGGTTGTTCTCCGTCTCGAAAGACTGAATGGATTGAAGCTGTACTTCCTTGGCCGTGATCTGGGCGCGGAGCATCGCGGCCTGTTCGATCATCGCTCTTGCCTGGCTATCCAGCTGCAGCACTCCGGTGGTCTGTTGCATCTTCTTCATGGCCTGTTCGGCTTTCGCCAGGTCCTCATTTGCCTTCAGCAATTGCTGCTGGAAGAATGCTCTGCGCTGCGAAGCTTCGGTCAACGTCATGCTGTCGGTATGTTTACGGAACTCGTCGACGTATGCATTTGCGAACTCGGCCGCAAATCTTGGATCACGGTCCGTGACACTCACGCGGATCAGTCCGTCTTTGAGGCCGAGCGCGACCGCCGCTTTCCTTTCAAGTTCGCGGCGAGTATCGACCATGGTCCTCTTGTGATACCGGGCCATAAGTCCGAAGCGTCGAATCAACGCATCTTCGACCGTGCTGCTGTGAAATAGCGAGACATACATGTCGCCGGGATTCTTAATGCCAAGACCAGCGCCCGCCAGTGAGGCCATCAGGTTAGAAGATCCGCCCATCTGGCTGATAAGCGCGGAAGCCATTGAATTATTCTGGCCGGGCGGTAAGATAACGGAGGTTGCGGTGTATTTGTTCGGGATCAACAGCACGATGATCGCAGTAAGCACCGCCCCACCCGCTGTGAACCAGCCGATGAACCATCGGCGTCGAGAAAGGATGATCAAAACATCCAGCAAATGTATTTCCTGAGCGGGAGCTGTTACTTCGATCATTTCCTTCCGCAAGGCCGCTTCGCTGATCGTATCCAACTTCATCTCCGTGGTTCTCCAAACCTCATTTTACCGATTAGACAACCGATCGCACCTGAAATGGAGTTGGCTGCCGTTTTTCTCTACCGTCCCGGCCTTATGCAGCTCTTCGGTGGAGGTGCGAAATCGTTCTTGTCGAGGCAAGCAATTGAAAAGTGAGCTGCTTTTGCAGCTCTCATGGCGCCTCCTCGCTTCGTTTGCGCCTTGGGCGTCTAGCTTGCGGTATAGCGCGTAAATCCTGGAGAATAAGAGGATCATGGCCAATCGCTTTGCGCTGCTGCCTGCTCTGGTTTTCCTCACCGTGTCCCCGCTTCTCTGCGGTCAAATTCCTGTCGAAACCGGCGCGGTACCAGGTCAGCAGGGCGCGTCGTCTGGGTGTAACAATCCACTCCTGGCCCCAGGCGAAGACTGTTCGCAGAGCCAGCAGTCGACAAGCAGTGTGGCGGGTGGCGGAAGCGGCGGCCTTCCCGTTCCTGCCTCACTGGGCTACGTTCCGTCGGATACCTCAAACCCGATTGCTAGTTCCTACGAGGACGGGGTACAGGCCGGCGAGCGTTGGCAGCAACAACCGCTTCCGCCTGACCTTCCCACGGAATTTCAGAAATTCGTTGCCGAAACAACAGGCAAATTTCTTCCCCTTTATGGCGAAGACCTGTTTCGCCGCGTACCCTCTACGTTTGCGCCCAGCGATCAGGCGCCTGTGCCACCGGAATATGTAATCGGGCCGGATGACGAGTTGCGGGTTCGCATCTGGGGCCAGGTCAACTTTGGCGGAAACCTGCGCGTTGACCGTTCGGGTAACATCTATCTTCCTCAAGTCGGCACCATTCAGGTTGCAGGGCTGCCCTTTTCCGCCCTCGATCAGCGACTGCGTTCGGCGGTCTCGAGGTTATACCGCAATTTCGACCTTTCGGTCGATATCGGACGGATTCGATCCATCCAGGTCTATCTGTCGGGGCAGGCGCGGCGGCCGGGTGCTTACACCATCAGTTCGCTTAGCTCGCTGGTGGATGCCTTGTTCACCAGCGGTGGCCCATCTCCGCAGGGATCGCTCCGTCACATCTTGCTCAAGCGCCAGGGACAAACCGTTACGGATTTCGATCTCTACGCTTTGCTCATTCACGGGGATAAATCCAAGGATGTGCGGCTCCTTCCGGAAGACGTAATCTACATCCCGCCGGCTGGGCCGGAGGTAGCAATTACCGGCAGCGTGAGGAATCCCGCAATCTATGAGTTGAGCGGCGCAGAAACGATCGGCGACCTGATTGAAATGGCCGGGAAAACCACTGCGATCGCTTTGGACTCCCGCATTTCACTCGAACGCATAGACCAGCACCACCTGCGAGACGTAGTGAATGTCGCTTTCAACCCAGAAGGTTTCGCAACCCCTCTCGCCGATGGCGATATTCTGCGCGTCGAGTCGATCCTGCCGGCCTACGAAAAGACCGTTACTTTGCGTGGCAATGTCGCCAATCCCGGTCGCTTTAGCTGGCATCCCGGCATGCGGTTGAGCGATCTGATTCCGGACCAGGATTCGCTGGAGAGCCGCGACTACTGGTGGAAGCGCAGTCACCTTGGCTTGCCCACCCCGGAGTTCGAGCCGGAAATCTCCACTTTAGGCGAATCTCTTCAGCCAGCCAAGGCCACGTCGGGTTTAGGCGAATCTCCTCAGCCAGCCAAGGCCACGTCGGACGAAATGACGAACTCCGCCATGCAGGCGGACGTAACGAGTGCTCTCACACCGAGGAACCAGGGCCAGGATGTCAGAGAAGCTTCCCAGGACGCCTCCGAAGCCGAAGCCAGAACACCGAATGAGCGGGGCGCGAACGCTACCATCGCCACGGAGGCCGTACGTAACCCCTTGATGCCGCGAACCCGAGTGCAGATGCCCGAGGGACAAATCGACTGGGATTATGCGGTCATCGAGCGCACCGACCCAGAAACACTCAAGCCGTCCCTCGTTCCGTTCGATCTGGGAAAACTGGTCCTCACTCACGACCCTTCGGCAAACTTGCCGCTGGAGCCAGGCGACATAGTCACCATCTTTTCCCAGTCCGACATTCGCGTGCCTCTCGACCAGCAGGTCAAATACATTGATTTGGAAGGCGAGTTCGTTCACCCAGGCTTCTACAGCATTTCGCCGGGAGAAACCCTGCGGGATGTCGTGCGCCGCGCTGGCGGCCTCACCATTCGGGCCTACCTCTACGGGTCGGAGTTCACCCGGGAATCGACCCGAGTTCTCCAGCAGCAACGGCTCGACGACTATACGCGCAGCTTGGGTCTCGAAGCGGAGCGCGGCACGCAGGCGCTGGCGATGTCGTCTACGACCACGGGCTCGGCAAGCTCGGATGTGGCTGCGTCCCAGATAATGACCCAGCAGATGTTGTCTCGGCTCAGCCAGATCAGGGCTACCGGACGTATCGTGTTGCAGTTTCGCCCCACCAGCTCAAGCATTAACGACATTCCTGAGCTGAGTCTTGAAAACGGGGATAAATTCATTGTTCCGTTTGCGCCTGCCAGTATTAACGTCGTCGGCTCCGTGTACGACCAGAATTCATACGTGTTTCAACAGGGACGGACTCTGGGCTACTATGTGCA
>JASIJW010000581.1:0-8948 GCA_030050035.1 Acidobacteriaceae bacterium
TCGACGTCCAGGCTCTTGGCAAAGTTGATGGTGTTGCGGATCGATTCCTTGGTCTCGCCGGGCAGGCCGAGGATGAAGTCGCCGTGGATCACGAGGCCGAGGTCGTGGCAGTCCTTGGCGAAGGCCCGCGCGCGTTCTACGGTCGCGCCTTTCTTGATGTTCTTGAGGATCTGTGGATCGCCGGACTCGAAGCCCACGATAAGCAGCCGGCAGCCGGCTTCTTTCATGGCCTTGAGCGTCTCGCGGTCTGTTGTAACTCTTGACGTGCAGCTCCAGGTCAAGCCCAGCGGCTTGAGTTTTTCGCAAAGCTCGATGGTGCGATTCTTCTGAATGTTGAAGGTATCGTCGTCAAAGAAAAACTCCTTGACTTCGGGGAAGTTCTCCTTGGCCCACTTCATTTCGGCCGCCACGTCATCGCTCGAGCGCTTGCGCCAAGCGTGTCCGCTGAGCGTCTGCGGCCACAGGCAGAAAGTGCACTGCGCCGGGCAGCCGCGCGTGGAGTAAAGCGCGACGTAGGGATGCAGCAGAAACGGCACGTTGTACCGCGTCACATCCATGTCGCGCTTGTAGATCTTCGTGGCCCACGGCATCGCATCCAGGTCCTCGACCTGCGGACGGTCGGGATTGTGAACGATCTGACCGTCTTTCTTGTAGCTGATGCCCAGGATCTCGTTGAGCGGCTTGCCTTGCGCGAACTCGACCACCGAAAAGTCGAACTCGCGGCGGCAGATGAAGTCCAGAGCCCAGCACTCGTTGAGCGCGCGGTCTGGGTCGGTCGTCACCGGCGGCCCCACGAAGGCGATCTTGATCTTCGGGTTGGCCGTCTTGATGGCCTCGGCCAGGCGCTGGTCGCCCTCCCAGCCCACCGTGGAGGTGAACAGGACGAGGAACTCGTAGTCGCCGCAAATCCTGATGGTTTCTTCTGCCGAGACATGGTGAGGCGGCGCGTCGAGCAGCCGCGACCCTTCAAGCATGCCCGCTGGGTAAGTGAGCCACACCGGGTACCAATACGACTCAATCTCGCGGGTTGCCGGCCAGCGCGAGCTCGCTCCACCGTCGAAATTTTCGAATGACGGCGGGTTCAGGAAGAGTGTTTTCAGGGGCATAGACATTCTGCTTCATTTTACCATTGGGCGAGTTTGGTCCGGTCAAAATTCGCCTTAGGTGAACCAAAGCATGTCATGCGGCGGGCAAGGCCTTTGACTTCAAGGCTTCGGCGGCCCTCACGTCCCTAGTTCGTTGCCAATCGCCTGCGCAATCCTCTTCGCATGGCGCTTCATCGCTTCTTCGCTTTCGGCCTCGATCATCACGCGGGCCAGCGGCTCCGTGCCCGAGTAGCGGATGACCACCCGGCCCGAATCCTTCAGCTCCTCTTCGGCAGCGCGGATGGCGGCAGCGACCGAAGGGATCTCAGCGAGCGGTTTTTTCTCCCGCACCTTTACGTTGACGATGACCTGCGGAAAGACCTTGAGGTCAGCGGTGAGCTCTTCGACGGTTTTGCCGCTGCGAGCAATCAGGTCGAGAACGACGAGCGCCGTTAACAGGCCGTCACCGGTCGTGGCCAGATGCGGAAAAAGAATGTGTCCGGACTGCTCGCCGCCTAGCGCGGCATTGTTCTTCTGCATCGCCTCGAGGACGTAGCGGTCGCCAACCGGAGCGCGCAGCATGCGGATGCCGCTGCGCTTAAGCGCAGCTTCGAGGCCCATGTTCGACATGGTGGTAGCGACCACGATGTCATTTGTCAGCATGCCCCGGGCCTTCAGGTCGCGCGCGGCCATCAAAAGAATGGCATCGCCGTTAATGACGTTGTTGCGCGCGCCGGAGAGCATGCAGCGGTCGGCATCGCCATCGAAGGTTAGCCCCAAGTCAGCGCTGCGCGCCGCCACTTCGCCGGCCACGATCTCTGGGTGCAGTGCGCCACAGTCGAGGTTGATGTTGCGGCCGTCGGGCTCGACATGCGTAAGCTCGATCTGGCCCATTTCGCTTTCCAGGCGGCGCACCAACTCCGGCGCGATGGCTGCCGCGGCGCCGTTCGCGCAATCGGCGACAATACGCAGACCGGTGAGCGATAGACCCGGCACGGCGTTGATGAGGAACTGAATGTAATCACGAGCCAGGATGTGATTGTCCTGGACGTGCGGCAGTTTAGACGGGTCGAGCGATGTAATTTGCCCGAGATGGTGAAAAATCTCCTCTTCAATAGCCAGTTCGACGGCATCGGGCAGCTTGAATCCGTCGCCGCCGAAGAGCTTGATGCCATTATCCTGCCAGGGATTGTGCGAGGCGGAGATGACGACGCCGGCATTGAACCCGTGCGTGCGCGCGAGGAAAGCGACAGCAGGCGTAGTGATGACGCCTGCGCTTTCGACATGGGCGCCGGCTTCGCGCAGGCCGGCGGCCAGCGTCGCGGCAATCCAGGGGCTTGACTCGCGGGTATCGCGGCCGAAAATAACCCTGGGTTCCGCTGCTGTTTTGCGCAGCGAGTGCGCCAGCGCAAGGCCAACCGCATAGATGGTTTTTGCATCGAGTGGCGGCTCGCCGGCGACGGCGCGTATGCCGTCGGTGCCAAAAAGGGCTCTTGATTTTTCTGCGCTCATTGTCCTCAAGGTTTTCTTTTGCGTTTTGTGGCCGGCCGGGCTTCTGCCGTGCCTTTTTCTGTGGATTCAACGCGACTGGTGAAGACGCCTTCGGCTAGTCGCGTCGTGACTCGGTCTCCTGTCGCCAGTTGCGCGGCTGTGCGGACCACACCGCCTTGTTCGTCAATCACCAGCGCATAGCCGCGCTCGAGCACGGCGAGGGGCGAGAGCATGTGCAGACGCGTATCTGCCGCCGCGTGCCGTGAGCGCGAATTAGCCATCAGTCGCTCCACGGCGCGCTCGATGCGGGAGCGCAGGTCGCCAAGATTTGCGTGAGCGTGCGCCAGACGCTGGCGCGGGTCAAACCGGAGCACGGCTGCAGATAACTCATTCACGCGGTTGTAGCGCAGGCGAATGAGCGCGCGCATCGCAGCCTCAGCGCGGAAGGTGAGCTCGTCTAGCCATTGAGCCAATTTATGCGTGATGGCCGTTATGCGGCCTTCAGCGCGGCTGAGAGAAACGCGGCTGAACTGTTGACGCTTCTGCAGGAACTGGAAGCGCGCCGCGCGGTCGAGCCGGCGTGCTAAGTCTGCGACCCGCTCAGCAATCTTATGCTGCGCTTCGGTAATGAGCTCGGCAGCGGCCGAGGGCGTGGGCGCGCGCAAGTCGGCAGCAAAGTCAGCAATGGTGAAGTCGGTTTCGTGGCCAACCGCCGAAACCACAGGGAGACTGCTCGACGCAATCGCGCGCGCCACGCGCTCGCTGTTGAATGCGGCAAGGTCTTCGAGCGATCCGCCGCCGCGGGCGAGCACGATGAGGTCCACAGGACCCTGTGCTGCGTTCAGGTCGGCGATGGCGGTTTCAATCTCCGCAGGCGCTGCCTCGCCTTGCACGCTCACCGGATAGAGCAGGACGCTCAAGCCGGAGCTGCGGCGATTAACGACGTTCAGAAAGTCGCGGATCACTGCGCCGGTGGGCGACGTGACGATGCCTACGCAACGCGGGAAGGCCGGCAGCAGGCGTTTGCGCTCGGCGTCGAAGAGACCTTGGGCCTTGAGCCGTTCCTTCAATTGCTCAAAGGCGAGCTGTAGCGAGCCTGCGCCCACCGGTTCCATGGTTTCGGCGACAAGCTGCATTTGGCCGCGCTGCTCGTAGACGCTGACGCGGCCGCGGGCTACCACGTGCAGCCCGTCCTCAGGACGGAAACGCAGCAGCATGGCCTGGCGGCGGAAGAGCACTACGGGTAACTGTGCGTCGGCGTCCTTGAGAGTGAAATACACGTGGCCGGAGGGCGCCGGGCGGTAGTTGGAGATTTCGCCTTCGACCCAGACGTCGGCGTACTCCTGCTCGATGAGCGAGCGCACCTGGCCAACCAGTTCGCGCACCGGCCAGACGCGGCGCATGGTGCGGGGTTCCTCGAAGGTGAGGTCGAGCTGCGAACTGATTGGGTCGTGCCTCGGCATCAGGAATGAGTTTAGCGGAGTGAGCGGGGTTAGCGAAGCTAGTGGCGCTACTTGCGGCTTTCGATCATCGCTTTGATTTCGGCAGTGATGGTCGCGAGCCGCTGGGCTTTGGCGCCTTCGAGGCCGTCGTCGCTAGCGTAGAGCAGCTCGAGTTCGCGGGCCAGATCGGTGCCGCGCGGCAGGCCGAAGGTACCGAGGGTTCCGGCGAGCTTGTGCGCAGCAGAGAGCGCATCAGCGCGGATCGCCTGGTTAAGAGTGCCATCAACTGCGGCTTTCGCGGCGGCATCGAGCACAGCGGCCCGGTCACGAATATCTGGCAGGAAGCGGGTCCACATGCGGTCGAGAACTTCTTTGAACGCCGTATCGTCTACGTCTTCCCGCCGCTCGCCCGGCTCTTCAAAAGCATTCATGGCAGCATTGCTCCCTACTGAGAAGGCCTCAGTTCCAGCCGAGTACGCTGGCGATCTGACGCGAAAGTGTGAGCGGGTCAAAGGGTTTGAAGAGCACTGCCTCCACGCCCAGGTCGGCGAATCGGCGCTGGTCCTTGCTCTGTACCTTGGCAGTGAGCAGCAGCACTGGAATGCGGGCTGTTGTCGGGTTTTTTCTGAGCTCACGAAAGGTTGTGGGCCCATCCATTCCCGGCATCATCACGTCGAGGAGAATGGCGTCAGGTTTGTGCTCGGCGGCGCGCGCCAGTCCCTGCAGGCCTGAGTTCGCGGTCAGGACCTCCCAGCCAGCCACGCTCTCCAGGCTCATCGCGGCGACTTCGCGGATGTCGTCCTCATCGTCAATGATCAAAACTTTGCGTCCCACAGGACTTACCCCAAACCTTCTGCTCACCATTGTAAGAGCAACGGCGCGGTCTTGATTCTGAGCCACAGTAAAGCGCTTCCGTGCGGCGTGCTGGGGGTGGGAGACAGCCGGTGATTTGTGGCGCGCGCCGACCGAGAAAGAGCAAAGGCCCAATCTTCCGGATTGGAGGATCGGGCCTTTGACCGTGGCAGCAGGCTATTAGAAGAGGTTCCAGAGCGATTGGTTGTAGACCTCGTGGTGGAACTGAACCTCGGGAGCCTTGACGAAGGTTCCTAGCTCGCGCGGGCAGCGATCGGCGGAGGCCTGCTTGAGGTCGACATAGCGGCCCTGCACGTCGGCGCCAAGGATCTCGGTGATCCACTTGGAGGCTTTGAAGTCCTCGATTGCGCGCTGGATGTGGTCGGGCAAGTAACGCTCGGCCTGGCGCAGGTTGTCGAGCTTGGCGGTGGTGCCGTCAATGCCCGTCTTGAAGATCGAGTACAGCGTGAGGTACGGATTCGCATCGGGAGCCACCGAGCGCACCTCAGTACGCATGGAGCGCGAGTTGCCAATGGGGATGCGGACCATGGAGCCACGGTCGGTGGCCGAGGCTTTGATCTGGTTCGGCGCTTCGAAGTGCGGATCGAGGCGGCGGTAGGAGTTGACGCTGGGATTCAGAACGAGGCAGATGTCGAGCGCGTGGGTGAGGATGCGGTCGACGAACTCCCAGCCGAACTTGGACAGCTTCTCCTGGCCTTTGGGATCCCAGAAAAGGTTGGTCTTGCCCTCGGAGATGGAGACGTTGGTGTGCATGCCGCTGCCGTTGACGCCGACGACTGGCTTGGGCAGGAAGCAGGCCGTGTAGCCCATGTTGTTGGCGATCTGGCGGCAGAGCAGCTTGTAGAGCTGAATCTGGTCGGCCGCGGCGACAACTTCGCCGTAGCCGTAATTTATTTCGAACTGGCTGGGAGCGACCTCGGGGTGATCCTTCTCGTTCTGGAAGCCCATTGCCCGCTGCACTTCAGCGGCCGTGTCGATGAACTGACGGAGCGGATCGAGCGGCAGAACGTGGTAGTAGCCGCCAGTGTTGATGAACTCGAATTTGCCCGTCTCATGGAACTTGCGCTCGGCATCGCGGCCGGCGAACAGGAAGCCCTCGATCTCATTGGCAGCGTTGAGGGTCCATTTCTTTTCCTTATAGAGCTTGTCGGAGTACTGCTTGAGCACGCCGCGCATGTCGCCGCCGTAGGGCGAGCCATCCTTATCGATGACGTGACCGAACACCAGCACTTTGCCGGTGCCAAAAACGTCGGCGGGCACCCAATAGAACGCGTCCCAGTCGATGCCCAGGCGCAGGTCGCTCTCCTTCTGTGCGGTAAAGCCGCGGATCGAGGAGCCGTCGAAGGTGAGATTTTCGTAGGAGCCGAGCAGGAACTTCTTGTCGTAATCGAGCAGATGCAGGCGGCCTTCGAGGTCGCTGAAGAGCACCGAAACAGCCTTGATCCGCTTTTCGTCGGTCAGGTACTTGATCCGATTTTCCTTGATCTTATCGGCCGAAACGTGGTTCATGCGGTCGGCTTTGGCCTGCAGGTTCAGTTCTTCGAGCTCATCGTAGGAGAGCGCGAGAAAGTTGCGGAAATCAGTGGACATGGAACTCCTTTAGCTGTGCGAAGTGGCCTTGTTGGCGGCGGGTGATGATGGAACCGTCAGAATAAAGGCGGTCGCTCCAGAATGTTCTCAGGTTGTGGTGCGGCGCCGCGCCATCCTGGCTGCTGGAGTTGTGGGCCCAGATTCTGATATGTCGATTTTACCAAGACGGTGCGGGCATGCCTTCCGGGCAGTGGACGCCAGAGAAATGCAGGTCATAAAGGCGACGGCGTCAGGAATCCATCCGGATTCTTAAGAAGAAGTCGAGACGAGAAAAGAGGCGAACACGTTCGCGCTCGCCTCTTCGTGGTTGCCGGAGTGTGATTTAGCGCCCGAAAAGCCTGGGCGATGTTATGCCGAGACGAGTTCCTCGACACCGTTGACCGTCTCCATGATGCGAGCGACGATCTGGTAGGGATCGGCTTGTGAGTTGGGACGGCGGTCCTCAAGATAGCCCTTGTAGCCGTTTCTGATGAAGTTGACGGGCATGCGAACAGATGCGCCCCGATCCGAAAGCCCGTAACGGAACTCGTCAATGGGCGCCGTCTCGTGCAGGCCGGTGAGGCGCAGGTGGTTATCGGGTCCGTAAACTTCAATGTGCGCTTCGCGGTTCTCGTCAAAGGCAGCCATCAGGGCCTCGAAAGAGTCCTTGCCACCGACTTCACGCAGGTGCTTGAACGAGAAGTTGGTGTGCATGCCGCTGCCGTTCCAGTCGCCACGGATGGGCTTGCAGTGCCACACCACGTCGACTTCGTATTTTTCGCAGAGGCGCATCATCAGGTAGCGCGCTACCCATAGGTCGTCTGCAGCCTTGTGCGAGCCCTTGCCGAAGATCTGGAACTCCCACTGGCCTTTAGCCACTTCGGCGTTGATGCCTTCATGGTTGATTCCGGCGGACAGGCACAGGTCGAGGTGCTCATCGACAATCTGCCGGGCGATGGAGCCCATGTACTTGTAACCTACGCCGCAGTAATACGGTCCCTGTGGGCCGGGGTAGCCATCCTTGGGGAAACCGAGGGGTTTGCCGTCTTTATAGAGGAAATATTCCTGTTCAAAGCCAAACCAGAAATCCGGGTCGTCGGGGGCGGTGGCCCGCATGTTGGTGGGGTGGGGTGTGCCATCGGGTAGCATCACTTCGCTGAGGACGATAAAGCCGTTCTTGCGGGCCGCATCCGGGTAGAGAGCGACAGGCTTCAGAATGCAGTCGGAGCTCTTTCCTTCGGCCTGCATCGTGGAGCTGCCGTCGAAGCCCCACAGTGGCAGATCCGCCAGGGTGGGCGTGGAGGCAAATTCCTTAATGGTGGTTTTGCCGCGCAGCTCAGGGACGGGCGCGTTGCCGTCGAGTCAGATGTACTCGAGTTTGTACTTAGCCATTGCTCTCCTTCGGGATCTTCAGAGATGTGGGGTTTGCGAGAAAATCGTACGATCCGGGCCGTAAAGATTCCGTGAAGATCGAGGTGTTTGCGGAGCTGCTTTAGCGGTGCCGGGCAAGCAGGATCATGACGAGAAGAATGACCACGGGAATAAGGGCCAGCGAGACGTAATAGGCGATTTTGCGTGGCAGATGAGCCTTGCGCCGGTGCCAGTTGCGAATTTCGTCCCGGTCTTCCACACCTACCTCGTCCAGATGCTCAAGGTCGTGTCTAAACTCGGCAGCCCGGGAGTAGCGATTCTTGGGGTCGCGTTCCAAGGCGCGGTAGATAATCTCCTGGAGTTCGGGCGAGACCGAGGGATCGGCTACACGTGGCGGCAGCGGATGGTTGAGCAGGCGGTCGTTCATGGCGGCCAGCGGTGACGGCCCCGTGAAGGGCAGCTTGCCCGTGAGCATCTCGTACAGGATGACGCCCATCGAGTAGAGATCGGAGCGCGCGTCTCCGCGCCTGCCCTTCACCTGCTCGGGCGAGATGTAATTGGGCGTGCCTAGCGCGGCGGTGAAGTTGGCGTAGGTCAGGCGGCGTGCGCCGGCGTCGCTGGCGATGCCAAAGTCAATGAGCTTGATATTGTCGTGCTCGTCGACCATGATATTTTCCGGCTTTAGGTCGCGATGAACGACGCCATTCGCGTGGATGTATTCGAGAGCGTTGAGGACTGCGGTGGTGATGCGTATTGCGCGTTCGTGCGAAATCCGTCCCTCGTCGAGGATTTTGCGCAGCAGGCGCCCGTTGCACCACTCCATGACCATGTACATGCGCGAGCGGTTTTCGTCGCCCTCTTTCTCCCCGTAGACGCGCATCACATTGGGGTGGTTGAGACGCTCGCCGATCGAGGCCTCGCGCTGGAAGCGGTCGAAGAGGACCGGATCGGATTCCATGTCGGGGTGGGGGATTTTGAGGGCCACGGTGCGGTTGTCGCGCAAGTCGGTGGCCTTGTAGATGGAAGCCATGCCGCTGCGGGCGATTTGGCCGTCGATGCGGTAGGAGTCGATCTGTTCGCCTGTTTCCAGCGTGTTATGAAAACCCATTCCGCGTCG
>JASIJW010000582.1:0-6269 GCA_030050035.1 Acidobacteriaceae bacterium
CTGCAGATTTCCGCAAGCTGGAAACCACAATCCTCGAGGACGAATCGGGAGCTGCAGTGCTGAAGAAGCAGTAGCAATCCTCAGGCAATCCCTGTCCTCAAGCAATCCTTGATCTGATTTTTTATATCGGCGCCTCCAGCCAGAGGCCCGCAGCCTATCCATCCGGTCTTTGCACCTCTTGCCGTTATTTGCGCATCCGTTACGCAGAGGGGATTTCCACTCGATCGGAGATTGCGCACGCGCATGGCACATCCGCTATTTTCTTCTTTCAAGCTCCGCTCAATCGAGTTTTCCAGCCGCATCGGCGTCTCGCCCATGTGCCAGTATTCAAGCGAAGACGGCTTCGCCAATGACTGGCATCTGGTGCACCTGGGCTGCCGGGCGCAGGGTGGTGCTGCGCTTGTGATTCTCGAAGCCGCTGCGGTTGTGGCCGAGGGCCGCATCTCGCCTCAGGATCTCGGCATCTGGCAGGATCCGCACATTCCGAATCTCGAGCGCATTGCGCGCTTCCTTCATGCGCAGGGTGCGCGCGCCGGCATTCAGCTTGCCCACGCCGGCCGCAAAGCGAGCACGCTTTCGCCGTTCCTTGGTCATGGCGCAGTCTCGCTGGCCGAAGGAGGCTGGCAGCCCGTCGCGCCCAGCGCCATCGCGTTTGCCCCCGAGTATCCCATGCCACGCGCGCTCGACCAGGCCGGCATCAATGCAGTGATCGCCGCATTTCGCAAGGCCGCGGGCCGCGCTCTCCACGCCGGCTTTGACCTTGTAGAGATTCACGCCGCGCACGGCTACCTGCTGCACGAATTCCTTTCTCCGCTCGCCAACCATCGCACCGATGCTTATGGCGGTAGCTTTGAGAATCGCACGCGGTTGTTGTTGCAAGTCGTGGATGCGGTCCGCGCCGCGTGGCCTGATCATCTGCCGCTCTTCGTCCGCATCTCGGCTACCGATTGGGCCGCGCGCGGCTGGACTCCCGATGAATCCGTGGAACTGGCGCGCCATTTGAAATCGCGCGGTGTCGACCTGGTGGACGTTTCCTCAGGCGGACAGATTCCCACCGCGCAGGTTCCCGTCGGTCCCGGCTACCAGGTCCCCTTTGCTGCTCGCATTCGCCGCGAGGCAGCTATTCCCACGGCCGCCGTGGGAATGATCACCAAGCCCGCACAGGCCAACGCCATTATCGAAGCCGGCGAGGCAGACCTCGTTCTGCTCGCACGTGAAATGCTGCGTGATCCATACTGGCCACTGCACGCCGCCATCGCTCTCAATGAGCAGATGAGCTGGCCTGTGCAGTACCTGCGCGCCGCGCCGCATCATTCATTGCCGCGCGCGCCGATCGGCGGGTCTATTGATTCGGCGGGAGGGGACTAACTTGGTACTCTTTCGTTCGGCTTTCGTCTCTCAGCCTTCGCGTTAGCTGTCCTATACTTGCTGGTATGCGGAATCTTTCGCCGCACTCGATCATGGCGTCCCAACTGCAGAGCACCACCGCCGAGCCCACCGCCGTTATTCCCGACCGCCTTTATTTCAAGATTGGCGATGTGGCGCGCATCTGCGCTCTCGAGCCGTATGTGCTGCGCTTCTGGGAAAGCCAGTTTCCGCAACTGAAGCCGAACAAAAGCGGCACCGGCCAGCGGCTGTATCGCCGGCGCGATGTCGAGCTGGTTCTCGAAATCAAGCGCCTGGTGCACGGGCAGGGCTTTACTCTGGCCGGCGCGCGGCAAGTGCTTGAACAGGCGCACCAGCGGCCCACCGCTCAAAAAACTCTACCGCTGGCTCGCTCTGCGGCAAAGCGCTCTGACGGTGCTGCTGCAGCACTGGAGCGCGTTCGCGCCGAGCTGCGCGAAATTGCCGGCATGCTGGCTTTGCCTGCGGCCCGTCCGCCGCGGCGCCGCACTCGCTTCGCGGCAGTGGCGTCCGGCGAGCTTTTTTCGTAACACATTAGAACGCTCACAAATGCCCCTGAGTCATACCCTAGGTCAACTACTGCAGCCGGGGCAACTCATTACAAATCAGTAGCTTTTCTTTAATTTCTTTATATTATCTTTATGCTCGACCCGGTTTACTGGGATCGGAGTAGTTTACCTTTCCTGCGGAGCTTGAAGCATGTTCAAATGCAGTCTGTGCGGGTCGATCGATTTCCGCAGATCGAGGCTTCGCCGCAAGGACTTCGCGCGGCTTTTATTGCTCCAGCTTCCGGTGCGTTGCCGCATCTGCAGCAACCGCAGGTATGCCGGCATCCAAAAAGCCATGCTCGTGCGAAAAGCGGATAAAATCAGGCATGCGCAGAGGCCGCACGGCGCCGAAGCCGGAAAATCCCATTGAAAACTTCGGCAAGAGGATGAGCGCGGGCGCAAGGCGATCCAGGAAGTAGTTAGCAGTCAACGGGCGATAACGCCGGCCGCTTCGTTCAGGTAGATTTCCACGTAATCCAGATAATTCTGGGCATACTCGCGGATCAGCTCGCGGTCCTTGTCGCCCAGTTCGCGCCGCATCTTCGCAGGAACGCCCGCCCATAGCGTACGCGGCGGCACCACGGTGTGCTCAGGAACAACTGAGCCGGCGGCAATAATCGATCCCTCGCCGATGCGGCAGTCATTCAGCACTCGCGCGCCGATGCCGATCAGCGCCATGTCCTCGACCACGCACCCGTGCACCGTCGCATTATGGCCGATAGTCACCCAGTCGCCGACAACAACCGGATATAGATTTCTCTGCCCGTGCAGCACCGAGCAGTCCTGCACGTTGGAGCAGCTGCCCACGCGGATGGAGTTGACATCCCCGCGCAGCACTGCGTTCATCCATACCGATGAGCGTTCGCCCAGCGCAACATCGCCCAGAATCTGCGCCGACGGGTCAATGTAGCAACTGGCCGGAATCTGGGGCAACTTGCCCTGATAGCTGCGGATCATCGAAAAAACCTCTGCCACCAGTCTACCTGCGCCAGGGCCTCGACTGGCGCCCAAGCCCCTGACCGAATCTACCCAGCCACAGCCGGTTCCATAGCCGGTGTGCCAGGCCGAGGCCAGAATTTTCTTGATTCAACCCAGGAAAAGTCCTAGACTATCCCGCAACCATTGACTCCAGTATGATAGTAGGGAGCCTTATTGGGCGGGTTTGGAGGTGGAAGTTTTGGCTGAGGTTCGCATTCAGGAAGGCGAGCCGCTCGAAAATGCGCTGCGCCGGTTTAAGCGCAAGGTACAGCAGGAGGACATCATCAAGGAAGTCAAGCGTCACTCCTACTATCTAAAGCCCGGTGAGAAGCGCCGCGTCAAGGCAGCATTGGCGCGCAAGCGGAATCGCAAGAAGGCCCGCAAGGAACAGGATTGATCGTTTTCGGAAGACTGTAAAAAAACCTATAGGCAGTCGAGCTACCTTCAAGCCTACACGTAAGACTGAGGTTGCGCGTCCGGTCATGTTACGCGCAGCTTACGACCATAGACCAAATACCGCGCACTGCGCCCTTTGGGCGGTCTCCGCTTATCTATAGCGGGCGCCGCCCAGGAACTTAAAAAAGCCGGCGCAGGCTGCGGCTGCCAATTGAACACTCCGCGGCTCCGTTGGAGCGCTCCGCGTTTGATTCTGCATTTTCCTCGTCTGTGGGGATTTGAGAAGCGTGCGCCGCTCTTTTGAGCGGTCCGGGCCCTAATGTGCAACACGAACGAGGACAGGGAACCGAAAACGGCGAGTGGAATTGAGGCCGGTTTCGGTGTGGGTCTCTGTTTGGGGAAGCCGGCCAACCATGGAATTCAACGATCGAGTTCTGAAGTGTGTGGACTGCGGCGCCGAGTTCATCTTCACTGCCGGCGAGCAGGTGTTTTTTCACGATAAACAATTCAAAAACGACCCCAAGCATTGCAAGCAATGCAAAGCCAAACGTGCTCGAGGGTCGCAGCGCGTCCGCCCGGAGACGCGAACAACCTGCTCTGAGTGTGGAGCGGAGACGACTGTACCCTTTCGACCCACTCAGGGCCGCCCCGTTCTCTGCCGTTCCTGCTTCCAGAAGCAGCAAAGAGCGGTCCCGGTGCCTGAGCCTAGCGCAGCGCGGGACTGAAAAGCAGATCGCCGTGATGTGGCGAGGCAAAGCCGGCTTGGCGTGCCAACGTTGCCAATTGCGCCCAGTGCCGTTGACTGTGAATCAGGGAATGCGCCGCCACCTTTCGCCGCGTGGGCCTGCGATATTCCTCCGGTACCCAGTCAATGTCGAGGACATACGGCTCATTCCAGCTCTGCTCCGGCGCAACAAGCAGATTGCGAAATACTTCTATCGCCTCGCGATGCAAGTTAAATAGGGCCTCGAGCGGCCCCGCGGGCGCAGCCTCCTTGCTCATCACTGGCAGCCCCGCCAGCCGCTGCGCCCAGCGCAGCTCAACGAGCCAGATGTGACGCACCAGCCCCTGCACGTTCTTCGCGCCGCCGATGTCGCAGGCAGCCTCAAGCAGCACCGGATTAGTTTCCAGATGCGTCTTCCAGGCGCCAGCCGCCTCGTCGTTCCATGCCAGCAGTTCCTCGAGAGTGATTCCCACGTCCATCGTCCCCTCCCCGTTATCCGCTCAGGCCTGCTTCGGCTTCAGCGCACGATGCGCGATGTCTCTCCGGTAGTACATCCCTTCGAAGTGAATCTCTTCCATTGCCTGGTAGGCGCGGCTTAAGGCCTGCTCCAGGTTGTCGCCCGCGGCCGAAACGCCCAGGACACGGCCGCCTGAGGTAAGCAGTTGGCCGCCCACCAGCGCCGAGCCCGCATGGAAGATTTCTACTCCTGGCACCTGCGCCCCTGCAGCCAGACCGGCAATCGGAAAACCGGTTCTATACCTGCCCGGATACCCGGCCGAGCTGGCCACCACGCACACGCTTGCGCCTGGCATCCAGCGCAGCTCAGAGTCGGCGAGCCGCCCATCGACACAGGCCTCGAGCGCTTCCACAAGATCGCTGTCGAGCCGCAGCAAAATGGCCTGAGTCTCCGGATCGCCAAAGCGCGCGTTGAACTCCAGCACCTGCGGCCCGCGCGCCGTCATCATCAGCCCGCAATAAAGCACACCGGAAAAAGGCATGTCTTCCGAAGCCATGCCGCGTATCGTCGGCTCGGCGATGTGGCGCAGAATCCACTCGCTCATCGCCGGCTCCAGCAGATCGTCCGTCGAGTAAGCGCCCATGCCGCCGGTGTTCAGGCCGGTATCGCCCTCGCCGATGCGCTTGTGATCCTGCGCCGGTTTCAACGGCGCCACGTGCTTGCCGTCGCTCAGGCAGAGAAAGCTGATCTCATCGCCCTCAAGGAACTCCTCGATCACAATCTGCCGCTCCGCCTCGCCAAGCGTCGCTCCGGAGAACAGCCCCTGCGCAGCTTTGAGCGCTTCGCCGCGCGTCTGGCAGATAAGCACGCCTTTGCCGGCCGCCAGCCCGTCCGCCTTCACGACCATGGGCGCATGAAACATCTCGACCGCGGTTTCAACCTCGGCCGCGTTGGCGCAGACCGCGTAGTTGCCCGTTGGAATGTTGTGCCGCTGCAAAAAGCGCTTGGCAAAACCCTTGCTCGTCTCGAGCATCGCCGCCTGACGCGTCGGACCGAAGACGCGGAATCCGCGCTCTTGGAGCGCATCAACAATGCCAAGCGAAAGCGGCAGTTCCGGCCCAACAATGGTAAGGTTCGGCCGCTCTGCTTCTGCCAGCCGCACCATGGCGTCCAGGCTTTTGAGATCCACAGGAACACAGCGCGCCGCCTGCGCAATGCCCCCGTTGCCCGGCGCGCACACCACCTCACTCACGCGTCCGCTGCCCGCAACTGCCCATGCCAGCGCGTGCTCTCTTCCGCCCGAACCCAGGATCAGAACTTTCATGAATACCCTTTCGATAAATCAAAGACCAAAAGAAAATGGTCGGCAATGTGGGTAGGGGAAGTCAAACGGCAAGAAGGGCGTGAGCGTCGCTGCCCCTATACTGATCCGTGGTGCAGACCCAAATCAAACCCTATCTCGAGCAGCAGGCCCAGCAGGCGCGCCGCCACGAGCAGCGCCGCGCCTATCGCCGCAATCAAATCTTCGGTCTGCTCATCGCCGCCGGTGCGATCCTTGCATGGCGCCTCTTCCACACCAATCCGAAGTGGATCTTCCCGCCCGGCTGGTGGCGCCCATGAGTCCTCTGCGGACGGCGATTAGCGGCTTCGCCGTGAAAGGCGCGACAAGCAATTCAACTCCGATTGGGACACAGCGCCTTGTGTCAGAGCACGACTTTAGTCGTGCCGAAAACACTTCAAATCCTGAAGGGGCTTTAGCCCC
>JASIJW010000583.1:0-4154 GCA_030050035.1 Acidobacteriaceae bacterium
CCGCCGAGCAGGTACTCCTTGAATCCCGGCTTGTGAGCCGTCAGCGCGCGAAACTGGTCGATGGAGAGCACGACTGCACGCTCGGTCCCGTGGCGCGTGATGACTTGAGGACCATTCTTCTGTGCCTCCTCGATGACTTCGCTCAGCCGGGTTTTGGCTTCTTGAACCTGCCAGCTCGCCATTGTCCTGCCCTCCAGTCGATCTGTCCATAATTATAGTTGTTCTAGTTGAAATTGTAAAAAGGAGAATCGACAGCATGGGCTGGTTTCTGATGGATTATCAAGGAGGGAGAGCCTACTACTGCCCCGGATCGCTCCGGCGCGCGTGCGGCGTCAGTTTCCTGATCACGAACTCCTGCATCAGGTTCTGGAAAGCGCCTGAAGCAATGCCGATGCCCGTGCTTTCGAAGGTTAGTGCGACACCGTCGCGGTTAGCTGCCGGGTAATATAAATTGGAAATCCCGCCAGCCGCCAGGCCGCCGCCGATGGCCGAGTAGTTCACCTGCCAGCGGCCGTTGTCGCCCTTGCACATCACCGAGTTGTAGATGGCGTACCAGACGCGCGAGCCCACGCTGCCTGTTCCTTTGTAGTAGTAGCGCGGGTCCTGGTGCAGCAGCGAAGGCAGAACGGCACCGCCCAGCATGTTGCCGATAAAGCCGTCTGCGTAGAGCGCACCGTATCGCTTGGCGTAGCCCTGCGCACCCTGACCGTAAGCAAAGGTATCGTCGGCCTGCTCCACGCCGGCAAAAACGCCCGTCGCAATCCACGTCACCGGGTCGACGTTGGACTTCCAGGCGAGCTGGAATTTTTGCCGCGCCGTCAGCGGAGCCGGGTTTCGATCGTAGGTCACATAGTAGTTGGGAATCACGCCCAAAACACGCTGGTGCTCTTCAATGTTCAGCTGCGCCTGCGCAATCTCGGTGCTCGACGCGGTCACGCGCACATCGGTGGTGGCGTTGGCCACCGGCAGCACGGTCGTATGCGCGTCCCAGGCGCCGCCGGGCACGAGAATGCCGGTGACTGTTTCGGTGACAAAGCCGCTCGAAGAGAAGGTGAGCTTAAACGCTCCGGCAGGCACGCTCGAGAAGCGGAAGTCGCCATTGTCGTCCGTGGTTGCGCTTTCGGCCGGAGCAGGATTGGGTCCCGTGAAATCGAGCATCACGCGCACTCCGGCGTAAGCCTCGCCGTCCTTGCCTGCGACTGCGCCGAAGATGGTTCCCGGTGCTAGGCCGGTGACAGATGAGGCGGCTGCGTTTCCAGCTTCGGAAGATGGAGCGGCGATAGTGGCGCTCGATGCAGGCTCGGGTGCGGAGATCTGTTGCGACCGGGCGCTTAACCCAGGAGCTAGCAGCAACAGCGCGGCAGCCATTCGAAATTTCAGCCGGCGTGGCCCCTTCGGAGCACCGTGCAGAAGGCTTTGTGAGTGCGTGCCCGAATGTACAGCAATTTCGCCCAATTCCGGCCTCGGATCCGGAGCACAACAATCTCCAAATGGTCGGAAGATCAGGCGCCAGTGATTCATCTCCATTATAGACGGGAGGAATATCGGGCAGGATGAGGGCTTGGAGTGAGGGATTTCCAAGAACACAGCAGTCTGACGGTGAAGAAACAACCCCCGATTAAGTGCGGTTTTTCCCACTGCCACTCCTGCTACGCTGAGTTCTTATGGGTCACATCCGGATTCTTGCCGACCAGGTGGCGAATCAGATCGCCGCCGGCGAGGTGGTTGACCGGCCGGCTTCCGTCGTCAAGGAGCTGCTGGAAAACTCGCTCGACGCCGGCGCCACGCGCATTCGCGTGGAGGTCGAGGCCGGCGGCCGAAAGCTGATCCGGATCGCGGATGACGGCTGCGGCATGAACCGTGACGATGCCCTGCTGGCCTTCGAGCGCCACGCCACATCCAAGCTGCGCACCGCAGACGACCTGCTTTCAATCGCCACGCTCGGCTTCCGCGGCGAGGCACTGCCTTCAATCGCTTCCGTCGCCCGCGTCACGCTTGAAACATCAACCGGCGATCCAGCCGAACCGGGAACGCGGCTCGAGATCGCCGGCGGCAAGATCCTGCGCGTGGACGATGCGGCGCTGCCTCGGGGTACGACCATCGCCGTCTCCGACCTGTTCTTCAACACGCCGGCGCGACGCAAATTTCTCCGTGCCGAATCCACCGAGCTCGCGCATGTGACAGCACTTGTTACGCATTACGCGCTCGCCCATCCGGAAATGCACTTCGAGCTGGTCTCTTCCAGCCACACCATCGTGGCTGTCCCACCCGTAGCGCGCGCCGCCGAGCGCATCTACCAGATTTTTGGCAAAGACACGCTGGCGCAGCTTCTGCCCGTAGCCGCCGAATTGCCGCTCGCGCGCGTTGGTCTGCCCGAACCACCTCCCTGGAAACGCTCATGGCCGCGTGACCCTGATGAGCCCCTGCGCCAGCCCGGCACGTTGCGGCTCACCGGCTTTTACTCCAAGCCCGAGTTGCAAAAGCTCAATCGCAATTCCATCTACATTTTTGTGAACAAACGGCTCATCCGCGACCGGCTGTTGCTGCACGCCATCACGGAGGCGTATCGCAACGTCATTCCGCCCACGAGCTTTCCTGTAGTGCTGATGTTTTTGGAAATGCCGCCGGAAGAGGTGGACGTAAACGTTCACCCGGCCAAGACTGAAGTCCGCTTCCGCCAGCAGTCGCTGGTGCACGATTTTGTTCGCGACAGCCTGCGCACGGCGCTGGTAAAAGCGCGGCCCGCCGCAGGATTTCTTGCCGCGCTGGACGCGCAGCCCACGGCCAGCCCGTCGCTGATGCCGCCCGCGGCTTCGCCAGTGCCGGGGGCGCCCGGTGACGATTTTGCCGTCCAGCCACCCCCGCCAGATTCCGATCCCGATGCGATAGCCAATGCAGAAGCTTTCCAACTTACACCGCGCATGCCTGCACCCGCGCCAAGCCGGTTGCCATTTGCTCGCGGAAGCTTCGCGGGTCAGACCAATGATTTCGACCCCCGCACCTTCAATCGCCAGGCTTGGGGCGAAGCGGCTGCCGCGCTTTTTACACCCGCAGTCGGCACAAATCACTGTAGCCCCGCCCCGGATGGGCCTTCACCGAATGGCTCCCTCGCCGCTGTCGCCGCCAGCCAGGTTGAAGCTGAGCAAGCCGCAGTCAACCTCAATCAACTCGGCTCGCTCAAGCCGCTCGGCCAACTCCGTGAGTCGTTCATCCTGGCCACCAGCGAGGATGGCCTGTGGATCATCGATCAGCACGTCGCCCATGAGCGCGTGCTTTTTGAGAAGATCCTGCGTGAGCGCCAGGTGGAACAGGCGCAGCGGCAACGGCTGCTGATGCCCCTGCTCGTCGAGCTGAAACCCGAGCAGATGGTGGTCTTTGCGCGCATTGCCGAGGAGCTGGAACGCAATGGCTTCGAGGTCGAGCCCTTCGGCCCCCAAACATTGGCCGTCAAAGCCGCTCCCGTGGGTCTCGAAGGCGCGGCGCTTGAGCGCATGCTCGCTGAAGTTATCGATCAATCGGCGGGGTTGAACGAGCAACCCACGCGAAATGAGGACCTTACCTCGCTCCGCACGCGAATCGCAGCCTCCATCGCCTGCCATTCGGCCATTAAAATCAACACCCCTCTTGACCCGGCAAGAATGGAGTGGCTATTGTTGGAACTTGCACGGACTAATCACCCAACCAGTTGTCCGCACGGCCGTCCAATAGCTTTGTTGTACTCGTGGAAGGAGATCTACCGGGCCTTCCATCGAATCTAAAGAGAACTGTAGGCGGCATGCCTCAGCTCTCAGCGAGCGCGGGCTTGCCCGGCACGCCCAACCGAAGCTGTTGATTCAGTTGACCTCACCTTCCCGCACGGTCCTGCCAAGATCGCACTGCGATAGCGGAGATGCGGCGAATCTTAAAGAGGTTTAAACTGAAAACAACCTTCTGGTTTGCCGTAAGCCAGCCTGGAAGCGAGGTTTTTCTTTGACAGCGGAACAGTTGGAAGCATCGCGCGCCGAAAGGATGCGCCTGAACGGATCTGGGGTCCTGACTTTCGAGGACGCCCGTACTTGGTTGGAAGAGACAGGGTTATGCCTGTTCTTGCCACGACGGCAGAATACGCCTGTCAATTCGGCGGCCGTGGCGCCCTCGTTTGTTGAGGCGGTAGC